>NZ_LAYF01000069.1:0-359 GCF_001588645.1 Streptococcus oralis
CTTATAAAAAATTAATGGATCTGTGCTGCAATATCTTGGTCAGTTCGCTCAATGATGTCAGCAACTTTAACCAACTGAGCATTGATATCTTGAAGTAATTGTGCAAATTCTTTAATTTTTGGAGACAATTCATTGAATTGTGCTTCAAAACTATCAAAAGCAGAACCGTCCCAATTTTCAGCAATAACTGCTTGCTCACGAGTCAAGTCATTAAGAACTTGGGTCACATTTTCAGAACCACTAGTATATTTAGTTGCAGACTGACGAAGGTCTTCTGGAGTTAATTTAATTTGTGCCATATTTTTCTCCTTAAAATAAATAATGATAATGTAATTGTAACAATTAATATCTATAATTTC
>NZ_LAYF01000070.1:0-310 GCF_001588645.1 Streptococcus oralis
AGTTTGGAATCTGCCCCTGCACCATCCAGTCAATTTAGCTTATGAGGCAGCGACAGCAGACCTGGACGATGTCAACATGATTGATCCTTTCCACCTGCAAACCTACGGCGAAACCACTGTCAACTACAACCGTGATATCGAAATTTTCCCAGTCCTTAAGCGTATGCTGGAGCGCATCCTAGGCAAATCACCTTATGCTTCTCCAACAGACATGGGCGTCAACATGGTCGGCTTTGCCATTGTAGACAATGACGCAGCTATAGAGGCATCTCAACAGGAAATCATCCGCCGCTACTACCAGACGATTCTA
>NZ_LAYF01000071.1:0-312 GCF_001588645.1 Streptococcus oralis
GCTGAAAATGCTATCGAAAAGAGCGGGCTCAAGCTTGCAACGCCAGCTGGCGTGAAACTCAGTGTCTTGCCGATTGCTAAGGCAGCAGAAAATATCTTGGCTGGCAAGTATGATTCGCAGCGACTCTTGATTGTTGCTCGCAAGCCAGACCGCTTCCTGCGGTTGGTCGAAGCTGGTGTTCCGCTGGAAACGCTGAACGTCGGCAATATGTCTCAGTCAGACGAAACTCGCTCTATTACTCGCTCTATCAATGTGGTAGATGCAGATGTTGAAGCCTTTCACAAGCTTCATGAAAAAGGAGTAAAACTGACA
>NZ_LAYF01000072.1:0-277 GCF_001588645.1 Streptococcus oralis
GACCACATACACAGACCCAGTGAATGATGGCACATGGACCTTCAAGGGCTATGACGCAGCTAGCGCAGTCGTGAACAAATCCGATGTTGAGTTTGTAGGAAAATGGGCCTTTGAAGCTAAGAAGTATCAAGCAACTTACCGCTTCGAGAGCGCAACAGCAGATAAAGCTCTTCCGGCAGCCATCGCAGCATTGACCCCAAGCGACAGTGCAAGATATGTGAATGGTGCCTCTGTTTCCGCTCAACAACCATCACAGACCACAAACACAGACCCAGTG
>NZ_LAYF01000073.1:0-273 GCF_001588645.1 Streptococcus oralis
TGTTGTGACGAATAAAGTAGACACACGCTATATCGCTGCAGCTAGAGAAAATAAACTCAATAAGCAATTTCTAACCAAATGGGTCGATAAGGATAACCAACCCATAACGAGCTTGACCAGCTTTGCCCACGAAGTCCTGTCCATCCCTCGTGCTCACCAGATGGTCATGCAGTATTCTGTCCTTGATGATAGCAAGAAATCTCTCATCCTCTTGCGTCCCTACCAGATCCATGCTATCGAAGCGGTGCAGGAAGCTTCGCGCCAGCAAGCATC
>NZ_LAYF01000074.1:0-311 GCF_001588645.1 Streptococcus oralis
TAGCTAAAAGATAGCGGGACACTCCTTTATCCTCTAGCACATAACCGTCAGCTATTTTCCTAACAACCTGCTGGATTAAATCCTTATCCAATGAATCCGCATGTTCCAAATTTAACTTTGGAGGAAGAATCGGTTTTAAAGCTGGTTGAGATGGAGTTAGTATCGGAGTTGGTATAGGTCTATAAGGTGTCAATCCTAACATAGGTTTATTAGGCTGACTTATAAGAGGAATTGTCCGAGCAAGCTTTTCTTCCAATGCCGACATTTGTGTATAAGGAATAAAGTGATAATGATTACCATGTGGCACTGCT
>NZ_LAYF01000008.1:0-90722 GCF_001588645.1 Streptococcus oralis
AACTATCAATGCATCCGCTCGGTAGCCATCTTGATACCAGCGTGGAATAATCTCTTCTGCTGTTCCCGCTTCGTAATGGGTATTGTCAAACCCCATTTTTTGAGCATTTCGCTTGGCATCTTCAATGGCTTCTGGAATAATATCCATTCCTCTGAGACTCTTGACCTTCTTTGCGAAGGCAAATCCAATCGTACCAACACCACAATAAGCATCGATTAGATGGTCTTCTTTGCTGACATCCAGAGCCTTAATTGCTTCACTATAGAGAATTTCTGTCTGCTCAGGATTAAGCTGATAAAAAGCACGGGGCGAGAGAGAAAACTCATAGTCCAGTACTCCTTCTTGAATACTCTCTTGACCCCAGATAATTTCCGTCTTTTCACCATAGATTTCACTTGTTTTTGCTGTATTTGTATTGACCGCAACCGTGACAACTTCTGGAAAATCATTGACTAAGTCTTTGACCAGTTGATTTAAATTAAGCTGGCGATTCGTGACAACAATAATCTGAACTTGCCCCGTTTTTCTTGCTCTTCGTACCATGATGGTGCGAACGCCTAGTATTTTTCTCTCATCTGTAATTGGAATTTGGTGGTAAGTAAGAAGTTCAGCTAGGCGATTCGCTATTACTTGGGTTTCCTTATCTTGCACCAAACAGTCTTTCAACTCTACGAGGTAATGAGAGTTTTGCGCATACAAACCTGCCTTGACCTGATTTTTAAATTTTCGAGTCTGGAATTGAAGCTTAGCACGGTAGTACTTTGGTTCCTGCATTCCGATAGTTGGACGGATTTCATAGTTTTCATATCCTGCAGGAGCAAATTTTTTCAGGGCTTGGTGGAGTAAATCCGTTTTAAACTCTAACTGTTTATCGTAGTGGAGGTGCATGATTTGGCAACCACCACATTCATTATAAATCGTACAAGCCGGCACGACCCGAAATTTAGACTTCTTATTAACCTTTAGTAATTTTGCTTCAACAAAGTTGCGTTTAATAGAAGTAATTTGACAATAGATGTCTTCTCCTTTGAGGGCTCCAGGTACAAAAACGAGGGTTTTCTGGTAGAAACCGATTCCCTCACCATTGATACCCATCCGCTTGATTTTTAAAGGTATTTTTTGTTTGACTTTCAGATTCATACCCCTATCTTATCACATTTTAGGGTATAATAGAACTATGAAAATCACAAAACTTGAAAAGAAAAAACGCCTCTACTTAATGGAGCTAGATAATCAAGAAACCTCTTATATCACAGAGGATACCATTGTCCGTTTTATGCTATCTCGAGATAAGGTCATTAGTAAAGAGGAACTTACCGAGATTCAGGACTTTGCTCAGTTTTCTTATGGTAAGAATCTCGCCCTCTACCATCTATCATTTAAAGTTCGAACCGAAAAGGAAGTGAGAGAGTATCTGAAAAAGTATGATATTGATGAAACAATCATTAGTCAAGTTATCGCTAACCTTAAAGAGGATAACTGGATTAATGATCGTCAGTATGCCTACTCTATCATCAATGCCAATCAACTTTCTGGAGATAAGGGACCTTATGTGCTAGCTCAAAAACTATCTCAAAAAGGGATTGTCAAATCAACTATTGAAGAGGTTTTAAAGGATTTTGATTTTTCAGAGGTTGCTCAACGTGTGGCGGAGAAACTGCTAAAAAAATACACGGGAAAGCTTCCCGCTCGTGCCTTGCAGGATAAGATCATTCAAAGCTTGACGAACAAAGGCTTCTCCTATTCTGATGCTAAGAGTGCCTTTGACGACTTGGACGGTCAAGTCGACCAAGAAACGACTCAAGAACTCATTTTTAAAGAGCTAGACAAACAATATGCTAAGTATGCTCGAAAGTATGCAGGATACGAACTTAAACAGCGTTTAACCCAAGTTTTAGCTCGAAAAGGCTATAATTTTTCGGATATAGCCAGCGCTCTCAGAGAATATCTTTAATATTTTCGTGTAAAATTTAAAAAAATTAGACCGATTTATGATATAATAGTAAACGATAAACTTATAAATTGTAGAAAGTTGGTTAGTTATGAAACTTCCAAAAGAAGGCGACTTTATTACAATTCAAAGTTATAAGCATGATGGGAGTCTTCACCGTACTTGGCGAGACACCATGGTACTAAAAACAACAGAGAACGCTATTATCGGCGTCAACGACCACACACTTGTTACCGAAAGTGACGGTCGTCGTTGGGTGACTCGAGAACCGGCTATTGTTTACTTTCACAAAAAATATTGGTTTAATATCATTGCCATGATTCGTGATAATGGGATTTCCTACTATTGCAATATGGCCAGCCCCTACTATCTAGATGAGGAAGCCCTGAAATACATTGATTATGATTTGGATGTCAAGGTTTTCACTGATGGTGAAAAGCGTCTCTTGGACGTTGAAGAATATGAGCGCCATAAACGCAAAATGAAGTATTCTGATGATTTAGACTATATTTTGAAAGAGCATGTTAAAATCCTTGTTGATTGGATTAACAATGGACGCGGTCCTTTCTCAGAGGCCTATGTCAACATTTGGTACAAACGCTACATAGAACTAAAGAATCGGTAAAGTTGTCAAACCGGGGTGAGAGCCCTGGTTTTTTATTTGAAAAACCCAGCTTTACAGCTGGGTTAATTGCTATATATCTAATTTAGTGACAGTAAACTTGATATGGGAATAATCTTTTTCAACATCCTTATCTAACAGGAAAGCCGTGGCATCCTTCTTAACCTGAACAAGATCAATGTTCTGGGCTTGAGCTGCATAGACGCATCCACAATAGCATTGACGATAGATATCATACTCCTCACACATCTCCACTGAACGTTTGTAGCCTTGATTTTTCTTGAAATCACTTGGAAGATAGTGGGTGGTATAAATCTTTTGCACATCGATTCCGATGCTGTTGATGGTTTGAGAATTCTTATGGGGACTGATGGTCAAGGCTGAACCAAAGTAGTCAAAGCCCAAGTCCATAGCTACCTGTGCTGTTTTGTCCAGACGGTAGTCAAAACAAACCTTGCAACGGTCTCCACCTTCTGGTTCTTCTTCCAGTCCTCTAACTAACTTCCGGTATTCATTGGGTTCATATGGAGCTTCTAAATACTGGACCGTATTTCCTGTTCGCTCATTGAAATCACTGACAAATTTCTTGGTGACGTAAGCCCGCTTGTGGTATTCTGCCTTAGGATGGATATTGGAATTGGCAAAATAGATAGTCACATCAGCGTATTTTGTCAGGTATTCTAGGGTGTAGGTACTACAAGGAGCACAGCAAACATGCATGAGAATAGTTGGACGTTGCTCATTTTTCTCCCAAACCTGTACCATTTTCTGCATAACACGGTCATAATTAATCTTCTGATTGGGATTCATCTTGCTCAGAATTTCTTCTACATCGATCATGTTCTTCTCCTTTTTCTAGTTTTATTTTATCATATAAGTTAGGAGAGCTCAAATCAATTTTAGAAGAGAAAACCTTAAAAGGAGGGATTATGTTCCCTCCTTTTGTGTTTTTTATAAGTTGCTTTTACATCATCCCGCCCATCATGCTTGGATCCATTGCTGGAGCTGGGGCTACTGGTTCTGGTTTATTGGCTACGACTGCTTCTGTTGTTAAAATCAAGCTAGCTACAGAGGCTGCATTTTGAAGGGCAGAACGGCTCACTTTAACTGGGTCAATGATTCCCTCTTCAATCATGTTGACCCACTCGCCAGTCGCTGCGTTGAAACCTGTACCAACTTCCGCATTTTTCAAACGATCGATGACAATAGATCCTTCAAATCCTGCATTGTGGGCGATTTGACGAACAGGTTCTTCCAAGGCGCGGAGAACAATGTTGCGTCCTGTCGCTTCATCTCCTGTCAATTCCAAATCAGCTACGGCTGGAATGACATTGGCAAGAGCAGTTCCACCACCTGCAACGATGCCTTCTTCAACTGCTGCACGAGTAGCGTTGAGGGCATCTTCGATGCGGAGTTTCATTTCTTTCAACTCAGTTTCAGTTGCAGCTCCGACCTTGATGACTGCGACACCACCTGACAATTTAGCCAATCGTTCTTGGAGTTTTTCACGGTCGAATTCAGAAGTTGTGGTTTCGATTTGAGACTTGATAACCGCAACACGGTGGGAAATAGCTTCAGGATTTCCAGCACCTTCTACGATAACAGTGCTATCTTTGTCCACAGTTACTCTCGCTGCTTGACCAAGCGCCTCAATAGTAGCGTCTTTCAACTCAAGACCAAGATCCTCTGTGATGACTGTTCCACCTGTCAAGATAGCGATATCTTCAAGCATCGCTTTGCGACGGTCACCGAAGCCAGGTGCCTTAACTGCTACTACGTTGAAGGTTCCACGAATCTTGTTCAATACAAGAGTTGGAAGAGCTTCGCCATCTACATCATCCGCAATAATCAAGAGTGGACGATTGCTTTGAAGAATACTTTCTAGAAGCGGCAAGATTTCTTGGATATTGGAAATCTTCTTGTCAGTAATCAAAATGTATGGATTTTCAAGATCAGCCACCATTTTTTCGCTATCCGTCACCATGTACTGTGATAGATAACCGCGGTCAAACTGCATTCCTTCAACGACTTCAAGCTCTGTTTCCATACCACGTGATTCTTCAATAGTGATGACACCATCTTTGCCAACTTTTTCCATAGCTTCAGAGATGTATTCGCCGACTTTTTCAGAACGAGAAGATACGGCAGCAACTTGAGCGATGGCTTCTTTATTAGCAACTGGAATGGCATTGTTTTTCAAAGCTTCTACTGCTGCGGCAACCGCTGCTTCAATCCCACGACGAATGCCGATTGGGTTGGCACCTGCAGTGACGTTTTTGATTCCTTCGCGGACGATCGCTTGGGTCAAAACAGTTGCAGTAGTTGTCCCGTCACCTGCGATATCATTTGTTTTTGAAGCTACTTCTGATACCAATTTGGCACCCATATTTTCAAAATGGTCTTCCAACTCGATTTCTTTGGCAATGGTCACACCGTCATTGGTAATCAAAGGTGAGCCAAATGATTTTTCCAACACAACATTACGACCTTTTGGTCCTAAGGTTACTTTAACAGTGTCTGCAAGGATATCGACACCACGAACCATAGCTGAACGAGCATCAGATGAAAATTTAATTTCTTTTGACATACTTACTTTCTCCTTCTATTCTTCAATGATAGCCAAAATGTTAGCTTCGCCAACGATGATGTACTTTTCATCTCCATCTTTGACATCAAGACCTGCATGAGCTTCAACTAAGACACGGTCTCCAGGCTTCACGCTTGGAGCAACCAAGTCACCGTTCAAGGTACGAACACCTTGTCCAGTAGCTACAACTTGGGCTGTTTTTGTTTTTTCTTGGGCTGAGCCTGCAAGGACAAAGCCTCCAACAGTTTGTTCTTTTTCTTCGATTTTCAAGACCACACGGTCTCCTAATGGTTTCAACATCTGTTTTCCTCCATGATGAACTACATATTATTAGCACTCTTTGTATCTGAGTGCTAATTCATAGTTCTATTGTATCACTTGGTCAGAAATAGTCAAGAAAAAAGTCTGACTTTCTCAATATAAAAAAGCCTGAGACCAACTCAGACTTTTCAATGTTTAAAATGGCAATTCTTCCTCTTCCAAGACCAAATCTGCCAAATCCTGTCCTGCGTTATTTTCACGCATGGCACGTTGGGCACGGCTTTCTAAAAGTTGGAATCCTGTGGCAAGAACTTCAGTCACGTAGTTCATCTGGCCATTTTTCTCAAAGCGACGGGTACGAAGTTCTCCATCCACAGAGATAAGACTACCTTTAGTTGCGTAGCTTGCCAAGGTTTCAGCCAATTTCCCCCAAAGAACAAGATTGACAAAGTCAGCTTCACGTTCCCCGTTTTGGTCTTTGTAACGACGGTTCACAGCGATAGTTGCACGCGCTACTGACTTGTCATTGTTGGTTTTGTGCAATTCTGGTGTAGACGTTAAACGTCCAATAAGAATAACTTTATTATACATATTTTCTTCCTCCTACTTATCTATTCGCAAGGAATCAAAAAAAGTTACAGAAATTTGTAACTTTTCGAGAAAATTTTTTATTTTTTATGAACCATGAAACCTGTTGCCTGTTGATTGGCCATAATGGTCATATCTGTAATCTGCACACGACGAGGCTGACTGGTCACATAGATCACTGTATCTGCAATATCCTGAGCTTGCAAGGCCTCAATTCCCTGATAGACGGTGGCAGCACGCTCTTTATCACCATGAAAACGAACTGTAGAGAAATCTGTTTCGACAATCCCTGGTTGAATGGTGGTCACCTTGATGTCCGTTGTGATCGTATCAATTCGCAGTCCATCTGAAAAAGTCTTGACTGCAGCCTTGGTGGCTGAGTAAACCGCTGCCCCAGCATAGGCATAGATTCCTGCGGTCGATCCCATATTGATAATATGACCTTGATTGGCTGCTACCATAGAAGGCAAGAAACAGCGAGTGACTGCCATCAACCCCTTGACATTGGTATCTAACATGGTCAGCATATCCAACTCTTCATAGTCTTGATAGGGAGCCAAGCCAAGAGCTAGTCCAGCGTTATTGACCAAGATATCAATCTGCCCTATCGTTTCTAGAATATCGGAACAAACAGTCTTGACCATGGTCATATCCGTCACATCCAGAGGAAAAGTCCAAACTGTTTGATTTGGAAACGTTTCTGCAAACTCTGACTTGAGGGTCTCTAGTCTGTCTGTCCGTCGCCCTGTTAGAACGACATTCGCCCCCTGCTCCAGATAAGCACGCGCAATCGCTTCACCGATTCCTGAGGTCGCTCCTGTAATCACTACATTTTTCGCCATCTTATCCCCCTCTATCTGATCTATCAAATACCGACAATTTCCTAGGCAGTCCAGTGTTTGACTGGGTCAAATGGAGTTCCGACAACTTGGTCTTCTGATAATTCAATAACCCCACGTTTTTGCGGAGCATTTGGCAAATGCAATTCACGAGGGCTGCACATCATGCCAAAACTCTTTTCACCACGAAGTTCGCCTGGGAAAATGAGATTGCCTTTGGGCATCATCGCTCCAGGAAGAGCTACAATGGTTTTCAACCCAACACGCGCATTGGGTGCTCCTGCCACGATTTGCACTGTCTTGTCACTTGCGACGGCCACTTGACAGATGTTGAGGTGGTCACTATCAGGATGGGCTACCATCTCGACAATTTCACCGACTACGAACTTAGGTTCCTTGTCATTGACAATTTCTTCTGTAAAACCTTCCACCTGCAACTCTTGGTTTAAACGAGCGACTTGCTCATCTGTTAAAAAGACTTGACCGCGCTCTGCAATTGCAAACAAACTTGAAACTTCGAAAATATTCCAAGCTACTGTTTCTCCATTTTCTTTGAGGAAGACACGGGCAACCTTGCCTTTGCGCTCCACGTCTAGTTTGGCATCTCCGCTGTTTTTCACGATGATCATAAGGACATCGCCGACATGCTCTTTGTTATATGTAAAAATCATTATTTCCATTTTCTCCTATTTCAGTCCTGCTAAAAAGTCATTAATTTGTTCCTTACTTTTACGGTCACGGTTGACAAAACGGCCGATTTCCTTGTCCTTTTCTAGCACAACAAGGCTAGGAATGCCGTACACATCCCAGAGTTTGGCCAGATCCATGTACTGGTCTCGGTCCACTCGAATAAAGGTGAACTCTGGATTAGTCTCCTCAATCTCTGGCAAGGATGGATAGATATAACGACAATCGCCACACCAGTCCGCCACAAAAAGGAAAACCTTCTTGCCATCTTGCTCGACAAAACCTGCTAGTTCTTCTATACTATCGGGAGTAATCATAAGACTTCCTCCTCATAGACTAGGTCTTCATTTTCATAGACAAAGGTATAGTGACGGCCATCCTCGAAAACGACTCCTCCGACGAGTCGCTCTAGGCTACTTTCGTAGACTTGAACATAGAGAGTCGCAATCTCACCCATATCTGAGAAAAGTTCGCGCACGATAGCGGTCAACTCTTCTTGCGTCTTCATCAGTTTGTGGTTATCTGCTGCTTTTTTAGCCCCTAAAGCAAGGGCACTTAGACCAGCCACAGTCAAGCCAGTCATCCATAATTTCTTAGCTTTCATACCATTCATTGTAACACAAAAAGGGCTTTAGGACAAATAGGGAAGCCACAGAAAAGCAAGTAAAAAGCCCCTTTCTTAAAAGAAAAGGACTTCTTATACTCAAAGAGCAAACTAGGAAACTAGCCGCAGGTTGCTCAAAACAGTGTTTTGAGGTTGTGGATAGAACTGACGAAGTCAGTAACTATACCTACGGTAAGCCGATGCTGACGTGGTTTGAAGAGATTTTCGAAGGGTATTATTCTTATTGCCAAGCGCCTGAGTTGCCAACATAATAGCCATCAGGTGTGTAGGTATTGCGAAGCATCTTACCTGAGGAATCCAGATAGTACCACTTGTCCTGATCCTTAACCCAATCACTCTCAACCATATCGCCAGAAGAAGTGACATAATACCACTCTCCCTTGTCAAAAATCCAAGTGCTTGCTTTCATAGAGCCTGAAGTTGATAAATAGTACCACTTGCCTTGGTCGTAAAGCCAATCATTAGCAATCATAGCTCCTGATGATTTAAAGGCATACCAGTTGCCACCTTGATAGAGCCAAGTTTGATTAAACATAATCCCTTTATCATTCATAAAGTACCAAGTTCCATTGTCTTTAACCCAAGCATTTTGAACTAGTTGGCCTTGTTTTTGATAGTACCAATTTTGGTCTGATTTTAGCCAGCTTTCTGCTTTTACAATCGGATAAAGTTCTCGGAAGGCTCCTCCCCCCTTGTAGGAATGACTGATAGATTCTAGTTTTGTAAGTTTTAACTCACCATTGTCATGGTCTTTCCAAGCATAAACTTTTTGACCATTGATAGTCTCTGGTAAGGTAGCAGTGTAGGTCTTGGTTTGATAGTCCCATTTTGTATCAAGGTAGGTGTAATGGTCTTTTGATTCTTCAATACGGTAGTAGCCACTTTTCTCACCATTATATACATCATCTACCACTTTAGTGGACCAGGTCTTTACTTCATTTCCACTCTTGGCCTCGACCTTGATATCTCCTCTATAGCCATAAGGTACGTAGAAATTCAGGTAACGCCCCTCTGTACCGACCATAGACTTGTCCTTTTCTTGGCCTAGGAAATTGACTGTCTGATCTTGACCATTGAGACTGACCATCCACTCGATTTTCTCAGTTTTTGGCAAATCCAAGACTTTGATATCTACTTCATGGCCATTATTAAATCGAAGAATTTTGCCATCTTGATACTTAACCCCACCCTTAATAACCCATTCTTCTTCCAATTCGAATGCTTTTCCTGAATGAGGGAAAGCCAGTAAAGCTAAACCTGCTAGAGACAAACAAAATAGTGTGATTTTTTTCATTGTATATCCTCCTTAGGAATTATTATATTAATCATATCACTATCTATTTTTTTTGCAAATCTTATCCTAAATATGCTAGAAGAAACCTCTGAGATTGCTCTCAGAGATTAGAGGATAACTAGTTACTATTCTCAACTGCTGCAGTAACAAAGGCAGTGTAGAGTTCTTCTGGACGGTTTGGACGACTGGAAAGTTCAGGGTGATACTGACAAGCCACAAAGAATTTATTTTCAGGAATTTCCACAATTTCGACCAAACGATTATCAGGTGAAACTCCTGAAAAGACAAAACCTGCTGCCTCAAACTGTTCACGAAAGGCGTTGTTAAACTCATAACGGTGACGGTGACGACGTTGCACCACTTCTTGATTATGATAAGCAGCTGCTGCCTTAGAACCACGTTTCAACTTAGATGGGTAAAGTCCCAAACGAAGGGTTCCACCCATATCTTCAACATCAACCTGATCACGCATGATATCAATGATAGGATATTTTGTTTCTGGTGCAAGTTCAGCAGAATTGGCACCTTCAAGACCCAAAACGTGACGAGCAAACTCGATACAAGTCAACTGCATTCCTAAGCAGACACCCAACATTGGAACATCATTTTCACGCGCATAACGGATGGCTTGGATTTTCCCTTCCGTACCACGTTGGCCAAAACCTCCTGGTACGATGATTCCGTCCGCATCCGACAAGAGCTCTGCCACATTTTCTGCTGTCACATCATTGGCATTGACCCAATTAATCTTCACTTCTGCGTCGTTGGCATAACCAGAGTGTTTCAAGGCTTCGACCACAGAGATGTAGGCATCTTGCAACTCCACATACTTACCAACGAGAGAAATCTTGACTTGTTTTTTCAGGTTCATGACTTTGTCCACCATAGCTGACCATTCTGCCATATCCGCTGCTGGTGCATCTAATTTCAAATGATCACAGACAATTTGGTCCATGCCTTGCGCCTGCAAGTTCAATGGAATTTGGTAAAGGTGTTCGACATCCAAAGACTCGATAACAGCTTCTGGAGCCACGTCACAAAACTGAGCTAGTTTGTTTTTAATTCCTTGACCAGCTGGTTTTTCTGTACGAATGACCAACATATTTGGCTGGATTCCCAATCCACGCAATTCTTTTACAGAGTGTTGAGTTGGCTTGGTCTTCATTTCACCAGCAGCCTTGAGATAAGGAAGCAAGGTTGTATGAATGTACATGACATTATCCGCACCCACATCTGCCTTCATCTGACGAAGGGCCTCTAGGAATGGCAAGGACTCGATATCCCCAACAGTTCCACCAACCTCTGTGATAATGACATCAGAGTCAGTCGTTACAGCAGCACGCTTGATTTTTTCTTTCAAAGCATCTGTGATATGAGGAATGACTTGAACAGTTGCACCAAGGTACTCGCCACGGCGTTCTTTACGAAGAACTTCACTGTAGATTTTACCAGTTGTTACGTTGGAATATTTATTGAGATTGATATCGATGAAACGTTCATAGTGACCCAAGTCCAAATCTGTCTCAGCTCCATCATCTGTCACAAAAACTTCTCCGTGCTGGTAAGGACTCATGGTTCCCGGATCAATATTGATATAAGGGTCAAACTTTTGAATGGTTACTTTAAGACCACGATTTTTCAAGAGACGGCCTAGACTTGCTGCGACAATCCCTTTCCCAATAGACGATACCACCCCACCAGTTACAAAAATATATTTCGTAGACATAGATTCCTCTTTCTAAAATGCTCAAGGTCTTGTTAACTACGAGGGGACATAGAAAACAAGACCCTTATGAATAACGACTTTTCAAGAAAACTTCCTGAAAAACAAAAATAGCTCCCTAGTAACTAGGGAGCCCCGACCTCTAAAAGAGGTGCCCGAACAATATGATACCTTAAAGCAGAACATTTGTCAACCCGAATTGGTAAAACCTGAAAATAAGAAGATTGCTTTCAGAAAACCAACTAAAGATCCACATCCAAACGGATGTATCACTCAACTACTTTGCCCAAGCAACAAAAAAGGAGATCCAGCGATCTCCTTTTAAAGGCATTTTACTCTTCTTCACTTGTTTCAGCGTCATCGTCTGAAAACTCGTCGTCTTCTTCGTTGAGATCCACGTCTTCACCCAAGTCATCAGGGGCGATTTCGTTGATTTCCGCATCATAAGCTTCCACTTCATTTTTCTCATCATCAGGATTTTCATCATCGTATGAAAGAGCTGGATCTGCTTCATATGCATCTTCGTCTTCTGGATCATCTGCATTGTAGTCAATAGCATCTGAATCACCATCCATGAAGGCATTGACACGCTGCTTCTTAGCTTTTGGTGCTACTTCATCGTCGTCACTTTCTTCAAGAGCGATGATTTCTTCGTCGATTTCATCCACACCATACCATGAACGAAGACCCCATTTGTTGTCTCCAAGTGAGATGAAGCTACCATCAAAGTTCAACTCTGTGTAGAACAAAGGCAAAGCTTCGCGGATATCGCTGTTTGATGTTCCAAGGTAGTTTTGAATTTCATTTACAAGATCGCTAAAATGCATCTCATGATCGCGACCACGAAGTTCCAAGATAGCACGCGCTACCTCAATCATAGATAGTTCACTTTTTTCTTGCCCAGCAAATACTTCTAATTCCAAAGCGTTTCTCCTCATTTTTACTACTATCGCCAGAGCGAACAGACTCTGACCTCATTTTATCATGTACTCTTTATTGTACGATAATTTTGCGGAATAGTCAAAGGTTAAAATAGATTTATCTATGATTTATTAAGTAAAAATCAATTGATTTTAACACATGGTAAATTTAAAAATATTTGTTAAAATATTACTTGGAGGTAGCTTATGTCAAAAAAAATAATAAATGTTGTTGCAGCAGCTATAGAACGAGATGGAAAAATATTCTGTGCACAAAGACCTGACGGTAAAAGTTTGGGAGGTTTTTGGGAATTTCCAGGTGGGAAATTAGAATTAGGAGAATCACCTGAACAAGCTCTAATCCGTGAAATTAAAGAAGAATTAAACTCTGAAATTGAGATAGTTTCCTATATCAATGAAGCCTCATATGATTATGATTTTGGAACCGTAGTCATGAAGACCTACCATGCAAAGCTAATATCAGGGAATCTTGAATTACTTGAACACCAAAATTCGACTTGGTTAGCTCCAAATGAACTAACTACTCTAAACTGGGCCCCTGTAGATCGACCAGCAGTAGAATTATTAACAAACAAATAAGAACATGGACTATAACCATGTTCTTATTTGTTTGTGATATAACGATAGAGAGTGTTAGAAACAGGAGTATCAAGTTTAAATTGCATGCTTACAATACTTTCATCGCCTTTTTCTAATGGACGTACCATCTCTTCGACTGACGAAGGAATTAGATTTAAGTTTCCTAGATAATAAAAATCTCCTCCTTCTGCATCGTCCTTAATTATAAATAATTTTAAATCTAAACCATTAGTTGGTGAATTTAGAATAGTCTGAACATCCGGAGATTCTAGTGTCCGCTTGTTCTTAGAGAACCATTTTAAGGTTGTTTCGTTCAATAGTTCATCCTCATACTTAATGGTATCATTGATTTCATCATTCTTATGATATGTGATAAAAATTGGACAAGTATTCGTTACTTTATCAATTTTGTATCCGCCAATATTTAAGGGAGGTTCATCTTTTGCCCAATTAAGCAATTTTGCAACATCACGTCGAGAATATTTCTGACCGATCGTAAATATATCTGGATACTCCAAAGACTTTAATAGTCCTGCTTGAATAATATCTTCTACAGCATTCCTAAACTCACCTCGTTTTATTAGCTGGGCAAATTCCTCTTGCAAGATATACATAGAATCAGTACAGATTAATAGTGGGTCGGTTCCAAATTTTTTGATCTCTTGAGCTTTTAAAAAAGTTAATTTCAGAACAGATTCTACCGAAGAAATAGTATCCACATCATTCGGTAAGTTTTCATCTCTCAAAAGAGAATCAAAATATTCTTTTGATATGCTGCCGTCTCTCAATAAATGACTTAAGAGAATTAATTCATGTTTTCGTTTACCATTCAGTAGCTCAAAAGTCAAAAAATTTAACCACGTAATTTCATTTTTAGATAATACGATATTATTTTTAGAAAATTTATTTAAAACATCAATGTAATTTTTAAACTGATTGTTTTCAAAGAAAACTAAGGGATCAATACTGTTATAGTTTAAGTAATCAACCAGCAAAGGAGAACGACCCAACTTATTTTCCAAGTCTGTAAATGCTTCCTGTAATAATTTCATATTTGACAAGGATGTATTAGTAATAGACTTAAAGATTTGTTCTTTAGCAACTTCTTCAAAATTAATAGTCGTCAGACCATTTAAGATATTGGGCTCTCTAAGCTCTCTTCGGTAATTATCTTTATTCATTGATTTATCGCCAAATAAAGCAATTGGAATCAAATAGTTATTTTTATAATTGCCAATAAAGTCAATTATCGTAACATATTCTTTACTCTCATGTTTACGAAGCCCACGCCCTAATTGTTGAACAAAAACGATACTAGACTGAGTATTTCTTAACATAACTACCTGGTTGACAGAAGGAATATCAATCCCTTCATTAAAAATATCCACTGTTAAAATGTAGTCTAGTTCTCCTTTTTCAAGTTGAGTAACAACTTCATTTCGTATTTCAATATTGTCATCGCCTGTTAAAGCCCTACAAGCTTTCCCATTCTGTCTCAATTTTGATGCTAATTCATACGCTTCCTGCTTAGAGGAACAGAATATCAATCCTTTTACTTTTTCACCACTTACTCCATAAAAATCAATCTTTTGCAGAATATGTTTAACTCGTTCGTTAGATGTTAAGTTTGATATATTTGTCTTCTCATCGATTAGATGTCCATCTATCTCAATATCCTTTACCCCAAAATAAATAAATGGGCAAAGCATATCATTATCAAGTGCATCCTGTAGACGAATTTCATAGGCAATATTATAATCAAATAGTTCATAAATATTTTGCCCATCAGTTCGTTCGGGTGTTGCAGTCATCCCTAAAAAGAATTCAGGCTGAAAATGTGCCATCACTTTTTTGTATGAATCAGCTCCGGCTTTATGAACTTCATCGATTAAAATATAGTCAAAATAGTCTTCTGAAAATAAATTCAAATGATAATCACGTGACAAAGTTTGAATCGTAGCAAAAATATATTTCTTATTCGTTAAGTTAGCTCCAGAATGATAAATCAACCCTTCGGATTCTGGGAACTGCAAAATCTTTTGAAAATCCTTTAAAGACTTTTGGAGAATTTGCTCTCTATGAACGATAAAGAGCATTCTTTTGGGCTCAAATTGTTGAACATCAAAAGCTGATAAATATGTTTTCCCTGTCCCTGTAGCACTAATGACTAAGGCTTTCTTTTTACCTGAATCACGAATAGCTTGTAGACCACTCAAGGCTTCTTTTTGCATCTTGTTAGGCTCAACACTTGATACTTGATATTCTTCTACTACATCCTCTTGAATCTGTTCAACTCGAATTGTTTTCTGACGCTTTTTAGCGTAAGAAACAATCTTTTCTGGTGTTAAAATATCAGACTTGTCCCAAATTTTTTCAAACTCTTTTTTAGTAGTTTGAATTAACTCCCCGTTGTGTGTTGAAGTCAATTTGATATTCCATTCGTAATTGATTTTCAATGCATTATGAGTTAAATTTGAACTTCCAGAAATAAGAACCTGTTTACCCTCATGCTCAAAAAGATAAAACTTAGCATGCATCTGCATACTCTCTGGAGTGAGTCGAACTTCAACATTTTTTAACTTGAGTAATTCTTTCATAGCAACTGGATCATTGAAATCAAGATAAGGAGATATAAGAATTTTACCTTTTATTCCTTTATCCATTAAATCTGATAATTGGGATTTTATCAGAGCGATTCCTGATTGAGTAATAAATGCCACAGAAATATAAAAGGCTTGGCATTTTGATAATTCTTCTTGAATATCCTTCAATACATAACGCTTTGATTCTGGATCATTGATTAAAATCTGAGGAGAGTATCCTCCTTCTTGAAATTTAATATTATCAACAAATCCAAACTTTAAAGATTTGATTAAGGTATCTTGAAATAAAGTAACGCCTTCTGGCATAGACCTTCTCTTTTCTACTGTTTTAATATTTTTATTATACCAAAAAACACGGTTCATCACCGTGTTTCTATATTTATTTCACCAACTTCTTCATCTCATCAATACGTGCGACTGTCGCGTCGTATTTCGCTTGGTAATCGGCTTGTTTGTCGCGTTCTTTTTGGACGACTTCTGGTTTGGCATTGGCTACGAAGCGTTCGTTAGAGAGTTTCTTACCAACCATGTCAAGTTCTTTTTGCCATTTAGCCAGTTCCTTGTCGAGACGAGCCAGTTCTTCTTCGACATTGAGGAGGTCTGCGAGTGGCAAGTAGATTTCTGCTCCTGTGATGACGCTTGACATTGCGAGTTCAGGTGCAGGGATGTTTGATGCGATTTCCAAGTGTTCTGGATTTGTGAAGCGTTTGATGTAGTTGACATTGCTGTTAAAGAAGGCTTCCAAGTCGCTATCGCTAGTCTTGACAAGGATGGTGATAGGCTTGCTTGGTGCAACGTTTACTTCGGCACGCGCATTACGTACGGCACGGATCAAGTCTTTGAGACTTTCTACACCAGTGTGGGCAGCAAGGTCTTCAAAGGCTGGGTTAACAGTTGGGTATTCCGCTGTGACGATAGATCCTTCTGAGATTTGTCCAAAGATTTCCTCTGTCACGAATGGCATGATTGGGTGAAGGAGACGAAGGATCTTGTCCAAAGTGTAAAGGAGAACAGAACGTGTGATGACTTTCTCTTCTTCGTTGTCGCTATAAAGGACTTCCTTAGTCAACTCAACGTACCAGTCCGCAAACTCATCCCAGATGAAGTTGTAGAGGATGTGTCCAGCAACACCAAACTCAAACTTATCAAAGTTAGCAGTAGCTTTTCCGATCGTTTCATTGAGGTTGTGGAGAATCCAGCGGTCAGTGACGTTTCCAGCTTCCTTGTTTGCAACTTTTTCGACATTAGCAGTTGCTTGCTCAAGGGTCAATCCTTCATTGTTCATGAGGATGTAGCGAGAGATGTTCCAGATCTTGTTAATGAAGTTCCATGACGCATCCATTTTCTCGTAAGAGAAGCGCACGTCTTGCCCTGGTGCAGAACCGTTTGAAAGGAACCAACGAAGGGCATCGGCACCGTATTTCTCGATGACATCCATCGGGTCAATCCCGTTACCGAGAGATTTAGACATCTTGCGTCCTTGCTCATCGCGGATAAGACCGTGGATAAGAACGTTTTGGAATGGCTGACGGCCAGTGAATTCCAAAGATTGGAAAATCATACGAGATACCCAGAAGAAGATGATGTCATAACCTGTTACCAAGGTTGAAGTTGGAAAGTAACGTTTGAAGTCTTCTGAGTCAACATCAGGCCAGCCCATGGTTGAGAATGGCCAGAGGGCAGAGCTGAACCAAGTATCCAAGACGTCTTCGTCCTGAGTCCAACCGTCGCCTTCCGGAGCTTCTTCACCGACATACATTTCACCCTCAGCATTGTACCAAGCAGGGATTTGGTGGCCCCACCATAGCTGACGAGAGATAACCCAGTCATGGACATTTTCCATCCATTGGAGGAAGGTATCATTGAAACGAGGTGGGTAGAATTCTACCTTATCATCAGTATCTTGGTTAGCAATGGCATTTTTAGCCAATTGGTCCATCTTAACGAACCATTGCGTAGACAAGCGTGGCTCAACTACAACACCTGTACGCTCTGAGTGACCAACACTGTGGACACGTTTTTCGATTTTAACTAGGGCACCGATTTCTTCCAACTTAGCAACGACGGCCTTACGAGCTTCAAAACGATCCATGCCTGCAAATTCGAAAGCCAAGTCATTCATAGTTCCGTCATCGTTCATAACATTGACTTGTGGCAAGTTGTGGCGTTGACCAACCAAGAAGTCGTTTGGATCGTGGGCAGGTGTGATTTTAACAACACCAGTACCAAACTCAGGATCTGCATGCTCATCCCCAACGATTGGGATTAGTTTATTAGCGATTGGAAGGATGACGTTTTTACCAATCAAGTCCTTGTAGCGTGGGTCTTCTGGATTGACCGCAACGGCAACGTCCCCAAACATGGTCTCAGGACGAGTTGTCGCAACTTCAAGGGCGCGTGAGCCGTCTTCCAGCATGTAGTTCATGTGGTAGAAGGCACCTTCGACATCCTTGTGAATCACCTCGATATCAGAAAGGGCTGTGCGAGCTGCTGGGTCCCAGTTGATGATGAACTCACCACGGTAGATCCAGCCTTTTTTGTAAAGGTCCACAAAGACTTTACGAACGGCTTTCGACAAACCTTCATCAAGGGTGAAACGCTCACGAGAGTAATCTACAGAAAGACCCATCTTTCCCCATTGTTCCTTGATGGTAGTGGCATATTCGTCTTTCCATTCCCAGACTTTCGTCAAGAAAGACTCACGACCGAGGTCATAGCGCGTAATGCCCTCACCACGCAAGCGCTCCTCAACCTTAGCTTGAGTGGCAATACCCGCGTGGTCCATACCCGGAAGCCAAAGCGTGTCAAAACCTTGCATGCGTTTTTGACGGATGATGATATCTTGCAAAGTTGTATCCCAAGCGTGACCAAGGTGGAGTTTACCAGTTACGTTTGGTGGTGGAATGACGATAGAATAAGGCTTAGCCTTTTGATCACCTGAAGGCTTGAAAACATCTTCGTCAAGCCATTTTTGGTAACGACCAGCCTCAACCTCGGCTGGATTGTATTTAGGTGAAAGTTCTTTAGACATGTGTTTGTCCTTTCTCTATTGTTTTCATTTTATCTTGAATCTGCTTTGCAACTTCTTCTGCAGACAGATTCGTATTATTTATTTTAAGGTAGTGGTACAACTCGTTCGGTTGATGTTGGGAATTTAATTGAAGTGTTTCAGCTGTCTCTAAAATTTCTCTTTCAGATACCTCAATATGTCTTTTTAATGGTTTATGCTTTAATCGATTCTCCGTTCGATTTCGATGTAAGCGCTCCTCAAGTGTCGTTTCCAACTCAACAAACAGAATCTCTTGATGATAGTCATCCAACAAATCCTGAATTTGCTTCAAATAAATCAGCTGGTAATCATTTGAAAAATCAATCACGTCTGTTAAAATTATCGACCTATGATTCCTAGCACTTGCTCCAAGGAAAGAAAAGGTAATTTCACGAACAAATTCCCACATTTCCTCTGTATAGTCCTGATAGATTTCTAGTGCAAAATCGATGGCTTGATGGTTATAAAAGAGGGTAGCATTTGTCTTTCGAGATAACTCTTGGCCAATCGTCATTTTCCCAGAAGCCGGAGCCCCAATGATGAAAATGTGCATCAAACCACCTCCCACTCACTCCTCAGCAAGCCATATATGAGACTGTCACAGCGGTTTCCTTGAACATCCTTTCTGTCTCGAATGCGAGCTTCGAGGGTGAAGCCAAGTTTCTCTGCAACTCGTTGACTTTGGACATTGTAGCCAAAACAAGTCAGCTCAATCTTGTGAAGCTCCAATTCTTTAAAAGCTAAATCAATCAAAGTCCGCGCTGCTTCTGGTACATAACCTTGGCCCCAATAGTCTGGATGTAAGATATAGCCAATCTCCAGTACATCGTCTTCGTGCCGATGGTTGAAATCAACAGAACCGATGACTTTATCAGTCCCTTTGAGAACAATTCCATACCCCGCTGGGAGATTATTCTTTTCATTGCGCTCGGGCAGAATATGCTCTAGATAATAAATCTCATCTTCCAAGGTCTTGACGGGGTGAAATGCTGCCGGATATGCGACCTCTGGGAGACTAGCGTATGCATGGATATCCTCAGCATCCGCCACTGTACGGACTCGCAAGACCAGACGCTCGGTCTCGATTCGTTCTGGTAACTTAGCTCTTGTCATCTTCCTCCCTCGCTTTCTACAAAAAATCGCCCCTGCCATCTACATGACAGGGACGAATGTGTTTATCCGCGGTACCACCCAATTTCGGGCAGATGCCCGCAACTCTCGTCTTTATAATAAAAAGACAATATTATTTCATTTTTCATCCATCAGCAACCAGTTTTGACACATTTGTGGACTTCTCAGCACCGCCACTTTCTGTAAAATGTGAGACTCAAAACACCTCTAATGGCTCTATTGTAGCAAGTTTTTGACGGAAATGCAAGGGACAAGAAAAATTACTTGAAGCTGATTCCGTGCTCTTTTAATTTCTTGATGGTAGCTGGGCCGATTCCTTTCAAGGCAAGGAGTTCTTTTTCTGTCCAGTTTTTGAAGTCAGAAGCTGACTTGATGCCTTCATCATAGAAAGTCTTAGCGCGATCTACTGAGAGGCCACCCAAAGTAGCTGCGAAATCTTCTAATGAATTCGCCACTTTTTGAGCTTGTTCCTTGGTCGCTTCTACTGCTTGTTCCACTTTTTTAGAGACAACTTTTCCTGCTTGGCTGGCAGATTTTTCTGCATGTTTCACGACTTTCTTAGTCTCTTCGACAACCTTGGTCACCGTACTTGAAAATGCACCTGAGCGACGAAGGCTATTTCGCAATTGTTTTTTACGTTGGAGTTTCTTTGACATGATAAAATCCTTTCAATAAAAAATCCCTGCTCTGACAAGGATTTAATAAAGATATTCTATCAAGATTTTGGGAAAAAATCAAGAAAGTATCTGTATTTTAATAGTTTCGCTCACCAAACAATCCTTCTGGCAAATCATGGAATCCCTTGCCTGCCTTGAAATTTTCGAACTTACCAAGCAAGAACTGGTAGGCATCCAAGCGACTTTCGTAGCGAATCATGGCATCTTTGGCACGTTCGTCTTGGTCTTCTTCGTAGACCTTTTGACTTTCCTTGTGCGCCATGTCGTTGATCATGATCTGGGTATTGACCCAAGCTTCAAATTCCTTCATAAATTCCTGTTCGTAACTCATTGATTCTCCTTATTCTAATCCACGGAAGAAGTCCGTATCAATCTCTCGGTAGGGCTGGATATCCTGAACATACTCCAACACGCCTTGGAATTCCCCGTTTTCATCGTGTACCGCAGCATAGGTAATGTGGACAAACTTGCCTCGCGAATCTGACTTGAACCACATTTCATACTTGTCCTTGACCCCTTCACGAAGACCTTGCATAACGGCCTTCACCTTTTCTAGATATTTGGGCGGATGGCAGAGTTCTACATTGCGCCCGACTTGGGACGGCGTCCGTTTGAAAATCATCTCATCAGCTGGCGTATTGTCATTGTAATACTGAAAAATATCGTCTTTATTGACAAAAGTGATCTCCATAGGGAGGTGATTGAGGATGAGATTGGCCTGCTCGACGGAGAGATAACCATTGCCAAAAGCCTGTTGACTATGACGGTCCAGCACTGCTTCCTTTTCCTTAGGGGTAAAGGTAATGGTGAACTGGCCTTCTGGTGTATCGATAACTTGCTGAACTTGACCTTCAGCCGTGTCCAGCTGCACGGGCTCCTCTGCACTCTTTTCCTCAACGAAACTCTGTCGTTCTGGCACCCATTTTTCAGACGGACGGATGATGGCATAGCCGTAGGCATCGCTCTCCTCCGCAATCTGAATCCAGTCATCCTGGGTGAACGACTCAAGAAGAATCATGAGAAGGATGGACTCTTCCTTGAAAATCATACTTTCAAACTCTGTCGCAAAAGCTTCAAAGGCCTCCTTTACAGTGGAAATCGCCACTTCTGGTAGTGCCTTAGCCGTCGCTAGAGCTGTCTGAAAGAGTTCTCTAATCTGGTCATCCACCCCCCACATGACTTTAGGAGGTGAATCGTGACCATAGCGCTCCATGATGGGAAAAAAGAGCTCTTCCTTGCGCTGGTAGTGGATATCAAATTGCCCCAAAAGCCCCATTTGACGAACCAAGCCTTTACGCATCTCTGCCAGCATTTCCTCGTCTTCCATAGACTCATAGGTATCTAACAGTCTCCGAATGCGAATCAAAGCTGCACGGAGAGCCAGATTTTCATCCTTGAAGACGCGAACTGGGTGGCCAGGGTGTTCAGTATCCTCTACTTCGACGCCCTTAACAGCATTTTTAAAAAGATTAGCATGGACATCGCAGAGTTCCATGACATCTTCAAAGGTGACACCTGAGTCTGAGTTCATCAGCTCGTGCTCCATGAGGGAAATCTCAATGGCTGAAACACCCGTAAAAGTCGCATCAAAACGCTCCTGAACTGACTCGGGAGAGGCGCCGTTGTGCAATTCTAACAAAATATCCCGTAGGATATGAATCCGTTCATCTGCCATTAGTCTAATCCAATCACTTCGTAACCATTCGCTTCCAGTGTGCGGACAATCTTGTCCATAGGAGTTCCTTCAAGTTTAGAACCCTGCTTAAGCGATACTTTGCGACCGACTGTGTTGCGCATCAAGGGATTAGCAAGTGGTTTAAAACCAAGCTCCACTAGGATTTCCAAGACTTCCGGGTGCTTGTCTACCACTTCTGCAACGGGTATTGACATATCGATGATATTGTCCATGACGACCTCCATTGTATGTTCTAATACTCAATGAAAATCAAAGAGCAAACTAGGAAGCTAGCCGCAGGCTGTACTTAAGTACGGCAAGGTGAAGCTGACGTGGTTTGAAGAGATTTTCGAAGAGTATAAAATGATTTTACTGTTTATATTATACCATATGGGAAGAGATTAAAAAACTAGCAGTGGAGTTCCTGCTAGTTTCTTTCATTTCAAGTTATTCCTTATCATCTGGTTTTGCGAGCCACTGGGCTACATCCATCAACTTATCAGCAAGCAGTACTTTCCTGAAACCTACTAGAGCATTGTCATCTTTTTTCATGTTCTTCAGGACTTTGACGCTTTGCATCACAAAAAAGTAATTCCCGTAAGTCTTGGCTAGAATTTTAATGAATCCCATATTACTCTCCTTCGATGATTTCGACCTCTTTTCGAATAGTATCAACGTCTCTTTGATATTGCACTTCATTGTAGTTGACTAGCTTGGACAATTCCTTTTGCAATCTTTCTCCCATCGGTTTCATGGTCGCAAAGGTTAAGCCCCCAGAAATGACTCCACCTAGGATAGGGATCACTTTCCCCATCCCTTTGGCTAGGCCTCCTTTTGTCAGATTGACTCCAAAAATCTTCAAAACTTTTTCTAAAATTGGATACCAAAGAGTTTTTGTCAAGGCTTTCTTGTTCACTACTTTTATGACTTGCTTGGCTACTGTCACACCGCCTGATCGAAGCAGGGCACCTGCGCCATTTACTCCCAGCATCACACCGAGATACAGTAGAAGTGTGTTTTTAGCTTCCTCGCTTAACTCATTGCGCGATGCCCAAAGATCATCAAATCCGTAAATATACCCTAGTTCCTGAGCTAGTTTTAATGAGAATGCATAAAACTGGGCTACGTCTGTCGGGATAGTGATCGCCATGATAATACCTCCAGGTAGACCAGCCAAAACCGAAGTTCCACTGGCTAACAGGACATTATCCTTAATACAGGCCTTGGCCACTCTATCCAAGCTTTCCTGGGGTAATAAAGCCGTCGGTCCTTGTTCAATCAAAGTTGGAATATCCTTACGGTCTAATTCCTTTGAAAACTTTTCTACTAAAAATTTCTCTCGATCAACTTTGACTACGGGTAGTTTCACCACTTGTTGTAGTACTTGCATAGCTATATCTTGTTTAGCCATATATCTCTCCGTTTTTCATTTATATCAAGCTTTATCATATCATACTATTTGAAATTTACAAATTTTTTAAACCGATTTTTATCAGATAGATATATCGTCAAATAGTAATGATCATGCTCTGGCAACAAAAAAGAGGGTTACCCCTCCTTCTTAGTTCTTATCCAGATTGCGTAACATCTCGTCAATCTTGTTTCCATATTCGATGGACTCATCTTTGACGAAGGTTAAATCTGGGATTTTGTACAATTTCAAATTGCGACCAAGTTCACGTTTGATGGTACCAGTTGCTTTCTCAAGCCCGATTTGAGCTTTTTGGTTATCCGAAGCAAGGTTACTCAAAATGGTGTAGTAAACCTTGGCTACAGACAAGTCACCTAGCATCTGAACATCTGTGATGGTCACACCTTGGACACGCGGATCACGGACTTTCTTTTGCAAAATCTCATTGACTTCACGCTTGATTTCCATGCCCACACGATCCGTACGGAAATGATTTGCCATGATATTCCTTTCTCTACTTTGAACCAAAAGCTAGGCCAGCAGACCTAGCTATTTTTATTAGATAGAGGAACTAGAGCCATTTGAATCTAGGAAACAAGCCTTAGATAGAACTAAGGGTTCATCAAGGCGCTGTTGACGACGAGTCAAATTGGCTATCGTTTCTCTATTATCGTTTTATTTCTTCCATGACGTATGCCTCAATCACATCATCAGTCTTGATATCATTGTAGCCATCAATCATGAGACCACCTTCACGACCGTTTGTAACTTCTTTGACGTCGTCTTTGTAGTGTTTCAAGCTTGCAAGTTCACCATCGTAAATAACGACACCGTCACGGATAACACGGACTTTCGAGTCACGGGTAACTTTACCGTTGATAACCATGAATCCACCGATAGTTCCGACTTTAGATACCTTAAAGGTTTCACGGATAACTGCTTCACCGATAACTTTTTCTTCGAATTCAGGATCCAACATCCCTTTCATGGCTTCTTCCATCTCTTCGATAACCTTGTAAATAATGCTGTGGAGACGGATTTCTACATCGTCAGCTTCGGCTTGTTGGCGCGCTTGTGGTGTAGGGCGTACGTTGAAACCAACGATAAAGGCATTGGAAGCTTCGGCAAGAGTCACGTCAGACTCATTGATAGCACCGACAGCCGAGTGAACGATAGTAACTTTCACACCTTCCACATCAATTTTTTGAAGTGAGGCAGAAAGGGCTTCAACTGAACCTTGTACGTCGGCCTTGATGATAACGTTAACTGACTTAAGCTCACCAGCTTTAAGTGTATCAAAGAGGTTTTCAAGGCTGACACGTTGGGTAGCTTGACGTTGTTTCATAAGGGCACGTTTGGCACGTTCTTCACCTGCTGCACGCGCAGATTTTTCATCTTCGTAAACGGCAAAGTGGTCACCTGCCATTGGCGCTTCGTTCAAACCTGTGATAGAAACTGGTGTTGATGGTCCAGCCACCTTGACACGACGACCAAGGTCATTGGTCATAGCACGGACACGACCGAAGGTATTTCCGACAACGATAGGGTCTTGCACATTCAGAGTACCTTGTTGGACAAGAAGGGTTGCGACCGCACCTTTTCCTTTATCCAAGCGAGCTTCGATAACCGTACCGATCGCACGCACTGTTGGGTCTGCTTTGAGTTCTTGGATTTCAGCCACAAGAAGGACTGTTTCCAACAATTCTTCGATATTTTGGTTGAATTTAGCTGAGATTTCAACAAATTCAGAATCTCCACCCCAGGCAGTTGACATAACACCATGCTCTGCCAATTCACCAATAACACGTTCTGGATTGGCACCTGGTTTATCAATCTTGTTGATAGCTACGATGATTGGAACGTTGGCCGCTTTTGAGTGGTTGATGGCTTCGATAGTCTGAGGCATAACCCCGTCATCGGCCGCCACGACCAAGATGGTAATATCGGTAACAGATGCACCACGCGCACGCATAGAGGTAAAGGCCGCGTGTCCTGGTGTATCAAGGAAGGTAATCTTCTTGCCATTTTCCACGATTTGATAGGCACCGATATGCTGAGTGATACCACCTGCCTCACCTGTCGCAACGCGAGAGTTACGAAGGGTATCCAAAAGGGTTGTCTTACCATGGTCAACGTGTCCCATGATGGTTACAACTGGTGGACGCTCAACCAATTCATCTTCATTGAGATAACCATCTTCGACAAAGAAACGTTCGATGTCGGCATTATCCACTTCAACCTTTTGTTTGGCTTCGATACCGTAATCCACCATAAGGAGTTCAATTGTTTCTCCATCCAAGGATTGGTTTTGTGTGGCCATGACACCCATCATAAAGAGTTTCTTAACGATTTCAGCTGGTTCACGTTTGATACGTTTTGCGATTTCCGCAACAGTCATACCATCTGTATATTCAAATTCTGTTGGCAATTCGTGGAACTTACGCTCTGTAACAGGTTTTGGAGTCTGGTTACGGTTGTTTTGCTTGTTCCCTTTTTTATTTTTCTTGTTGTTATTCCAGTTACTATTTCTTTGATTTCTCACTTGATTCTGACTACTTCGATTCTTTTGTTGTTTTCTAGGACCATCTTCTTCGTGATCATAATCGTCACGTTCTTTGTCTGGTCGAGCTTGTTTTTTACGACGTGTATCCACTGGCGCTTCTTTCGCTACAGGAGCTACTGTTACAGCTGGCTGCGTTTGTTCAGCTAGCTTAGCAGCTTCTTCAAAGATTTCCTCTGGCTCCTTGCGTTTGTTAGCTTGAGCCAAGGCTTCTTTGGCAGCTTGCGATTGTTTGAAGCGCTCCTCGCTTGAGCGTGCGTACTCTGCATTTTGCTCTGCTTTTAGGGCTGCTGCACGGGCTTTAAAGTCAACACGTGGACCACCTTGCTTGGGCTGGAAGTCTTGTTGCTGACGGCGATCATTGCCACGATTCCCTTGACCTTGTGGTTTTTTCCCTTGGTCGTTGAATCGGCGATTGTCGCGGTTCCCTTGACCAGGTTTACCACCATTACGGCCGTCATTTTTCTGACGGTTGCCGTTTTGTTGTTGGTCACGGTTGTTGCCCTTGTTTTGTTTGCGTCGCTCTGCCTGCTCTTTGGCACGCGCCTCACGCTCCGCCTTGAAGTTTCGACTCTGTGGTCTTGCGGCCACTACTTTTTCTTCCTTAGGAGCTGCAGGTGTAGCTGATTTGCTTTCTTCCTTTGCGGCAGCTGGTTTAGATGATGCAGGCTTTTCAGCTTTCTTTTCTACACTTGCTTTTGGTGCTGCAGGTTTTGCTTCTGCCTTAGGAGCAGGTGCAGGTTTAAAGCTAGCTGCGATTTGCTCAGCAGCAGCAGCTTCCACGCTCGATGAGTGGCTTTTCACATCCAAGCCCAACTCTTTTGCACGCGCTACAACTTCTTTACTTTCTTTTCCAAGTTCTTTTGCGATTTCGTACAATCTTTTCTTAGACAAATCATGTCCTCCTCTTCTATTCCATAAGAGACCTCATTTTCTTTGTAAATCCAGCATCTGTCACAGCCAAAACCTTTCTCGATTTTCCGACTGCTATGCTTAATTCCAGTGTTGAAAACACGGTTATAACTTCTACTTGATAATAGTCACTTTTATCTTGAATCTTCTTGGTCAGATTGGGACCAGCATCATGGGCTAGAAAGACTAGCTTGGCTTTCTGGTCTTGGATGGCCTTGACCACCAATTCCTCACCCGATATGATCCGGCCTGCTCGTTGAGCAAGTCCCAAGAGATTACTTATCTTTTGCTTATTCAAGTCCTAACTCTCTTCTTTTCACTTTGTGATCCACATAGGCGATCAACTCGTCATAAAAGCTTTCTTCCACTTCCATGTTAAAGCTGCGGTTAAAGACTTTTTTCTTTTTGGACTCTAGGGCTTCTGCATTGTCTAGCTTGATATAAGCGCCACGGCCATTGGCCTTGCCTGTCGGATCGATAAAGACCTGTCCTTCTTTGTTCTTGACAATGCGGAGCAAATCACGCTTATCAATCACTTCGTTGGATACAACAGACTTGCGCAAAGGGATTTTTCTTGTTTTCATCTTTCCCTCCTCTAGTAGCTTTTATTCTTCTGTCAATTCATCCGCAGCTGCGTAATCCACTTGACCTGCTTCTTCCATAGCTTCAAACTCACTGGCTGACTTGATATCGATACGGTAACCCGTCAAGTGAGCTGCCAAGCGAACGTTTTGTCCACGACGACCGATGGCAAGAGAAAGCTTGTTATCAGGCACAACGACCAAGGCACGTTTGCTGTCGTTTTCATCAAAGATAACTTGGTCAACCTCTGCCGGTGCGATGGCATTGTAGATAAACTCAGCTGGATCTGCTACCCACTCGATAACGTCGATGTTTTCTTCAACAGGAATCATGCGGTCGCTCTTAGCATCGTAACGAGCTGGGTGGAATTTGCTGGTGATTTTCTTGATATTGGCACCACCACGTCCAACGATTGTCCCGATAGCGTCCACGTTTGGATTGTGGCTACGAACGGCAACTTTCGTACGGTCACCAGCTTCGCGGGCTACGCTCATGATTTCAACAGTTCCATCGTAAACTTCTGGAATTTCTTGCTCCATCAAACGTTTGATCATTTCTGGATGGCTACGGCTAACAAAGACGTTGACACCACGAGGGTTGTCTTCAACCTTGTAGACATACACTTCGATACGGTCGTGGGAAGCAAACACTTCTCCAGGGATTTGGTCTTGTTTTGACAATTGGGCTTCGATGCTACCAAGGTTGACATAGATGAAGCGGTTGTCAAAGCGTTCTACTGTACCAGACATGATTTCTTGTTCATGTTCCTTGTAAGTATTATAAGTGATGGCACGTGTTTGCTTGCGCATTTTTTCCATGATGGTTTGTTTGGCAGATTGGGCTGCTACACGACCAAACTCAGCTGGTGCTTCTTCAAACTTGATTTTGTCACCAAGTTCATAGGCTGAATTAATGGCAAGGGCATCTTTCAAGCTGATCTCCAAACGGCTATCAAATACTTCATCAACAACTTCACGAACAGTATAGACAGTAAAGTCACCTGTTTTTTCGTTGAAGTCAATAGCTACGCTGTCAGATTGACCATAGCGTCTGCGATAAGCGGAACGAAGCGACTCTACTACTGCGTCGATGATGTCTTCTTTTTTGATTCCCTTGTCTTCTTCCAAAATGCGGAAGGCCTCTAGCATTTCTTTACTCATGTTCTTTTTACTTTTGAATCCTCAAAAGCTATCCTTTCTTTTCTATAGTTTTACTGCTAAACGTGCTTTTGATACTAAACTGTATGGAATTTGAACGGTTTTCTTACGTGTCTTGTCCATATACTCCATAGTCAACTCATCCCCTTCAAAGGATACTAAGGTTCCTTCAAAGACTTTTTGCTTATCAATGGCTTGGTAGAGCCCGACATGGATGTATTTCCCAACAGCTCCAGCGACAGCATCCTTGGTTTTCAAAGGACGTTCCAAGCCTGGACTGGTGATTTCTAGGAAATATTGTTCTGGGAAGGGATCGGGCTTGATGGTATCTAAGACAGGACTGATGATTTCTGTCAAGTCTGCCGTGTCGTTCAAGGTAATTCCTTCAGGTTTATCTACAAAAATACTGAGAATCATGTCACTACCAATCTTTCCATACTCGATATCCACGAGCTCGAAAGGCGCTTGGATGACAGGTTCTACAACTTCTCTGACTAATTCTACGATTGTTGCGATTGCGTCCACCTCCTCATAAGCAAGAGGCGAAGATATTTCCCCGCCTCTCTTTCTCATATTCTTACTATCAGTATAGCACGTTTGTCAATTTATGTAAAGCATTAGCACTCAAACAGCTGGTTTTCAAGCTATTTCTTAAAATTCTGCTTCAACTCGGTAGATCACTTGACCCTTGCTTGAGAATTTTTGCTCATATTCTGTCATGACATTGCCTTCAAAATCACTGGCATGCAAGTCCAGCCAAACACCATTGAGTCTCATCCCATACTGAGAAAAGCTCACTAGACTGTACTCAAACAAGCCACGATTGTCTGTCTTGAAATGGATTTCCCCATTCTCAGGCAAGATGCGCTTGAAGGTATCCAAGAAACTCTTGTAAGTCAAACGACGTTTTTCATGGCGTTTTTTAGGCCAGGGATCTGAAAAGTTTAGGTAGAGACGATCAATCTCACCGTCTTCAAAGTAGTCGGTCAGATCTGAACCATCTACCCACAGCAACTTGATGTTGGGCACTCCAACTTCTAATACCTTATCCAAGGCATAACTCAATACCGACTTTTGGATATCAATCCCGATATAGTTGATGTCAGGATTTTGCTTGGCCATTCCGGATACGAAGGCCCCTTTCCCACTTCCAACTTCAACATGAATAGGATGATCATTTCCAAACAAGTCTCGCCATTTCCCTTTTGCTTCTAAGGGATTGAGGACCACATACTGAGGATTGGCCTCTAGTAATTCTGTCGCCCCTTTACGATTTCTAACTCTCATCTCTTCTTTCCATACTTGTCACGGAAGACACGCAAGGCGTAAATCTCCCGGTTTACATTGTCTAAGTCTTGATTTTCACAGTATTTGGCAATCTGGTTCAAGTAAGAATACTGACCATACCAATACAATTTATCTAACACTGTCTGATTGTACTTATAGCCGTAGTCTCTCAACCATTGGCGCCACTGATGATCCGGAATGTAGTGGCATAGCAAATGCGCCACATCAAACATACGATCCGTCAGACGAACCGAATCCCAATCCACTAGATAAACGAGTCCACTCTCTGTCTCAATCCAATTACTATGACGAAGATCTCCATGCACAATCGTTGCATGGTCTTCCCTAAAACCTGGAACCGTCTTACCTAGCTCAGCAATCACACTGTTCAAATAGTGGTTCTGCTTCAAGATTTCTGGAACTCCTTGCTGCCAAGAACGTAGCAAATCAACTGGTGTTTCCATGGTGTATCCCAAACGGCTCAACTGCTTCATCAAAGGACGCGAGCGGTGAAGGCGGTTCAAGATATTGATGATCTGCTTGCGATTCATATCGTAAGGGGTCAAGATTTTACCCGTCAGCCATTCCTGAGCACACATATCACGGCCATCTGGCAAACGACGAGTCCATAGTAATTGAGGAGCGATTTGTTCTCTGGCTAGGCCAGGTAGGATTGGAGAGGTGTTCATTTTTACAAAGACGCGCTTCCCATCAGGGTAGCTTCCCATATAAGCTTTGCCACTCTTCCCAGGGATAGGGGTCAGCGTTAGCTCATTATCACCCAAGTCCATTTCTTTCCTCCGTATAAAGTTTCCTTACTATTCTACTAGTTTTTGGTCTATTCGTCAACCAATCTTTTTAGTTGGTAAGGCAAATAAAACAATTGTAGGAAGAGACTAGCCCCTACAAGAGCCAACAAGGCTATTTTTTCTTGAAAAACCACTGCTCCGACCAGCAATTCCAGCAAAAGAACTGCACTTCCCACACCGAGTACAATCTGTTTCAACCCTTTCTCCTTCTCCCCTTTTTCTAGTGGAAAGAGCTGGGTCAAGTATTGGTAGTCAAAGGCATGATAGAGAGCGAGTAACTGAAAGAGCAAGAGGTAGTTAAACAGCACTACCACCGCTATCGCGATCCAAGATTGCTCGATAAAGATCACAGCTAACAAGGATAGGAGCAAGAGACGGAGACTGAGGGCAAAGAGGTCTCCATTTCGCAGATAAGAACGAAGATAGAGATTTTGCCAGATCTTCCCAGGCACCTTTTGAACAGTCTTTAGGAGGAAATCCAAATAAGCGCGTCGTTTGACACTATTTGAAACGCCCTTGACCTGAGTAAAGAGAGCAAAGAAACGAAGCAAAACTTGCTTGCGCTTGCTTTCTTGGGAGATCACATAGTCCCAGTCGAGACCAGTATCAGTAAAAAATTTACTGGCTTTTTGACGAAAGAGGAGATATTTTCCAGCTCCCAATAAAACCACATAGATGAAAAAAACTGGCAAGCCATAGCCCATGGCTAAAAATAAGGGCGCAAATAAAAGCAAGAAAAGGGTTTGGACAAAGAGCCAAAAGACCAGTGAGCGCATCGTCTGCCCTTTGAGGTGGGACTTAACCTCCTCTTCACTGACTAAGAGAAAGAGCTTGTCAGGTCCTTCCATATAGGTCGCGATTCCTCCCCAAGTCAAAAGCAAAGTAGATACTATTACTAAAAACAAGAGAATAGGCCAGTGGTTTTCAGGAAAATCTTGCAAGAGTTGACTATACTGGTAAGCTAGAAAACCGATGAGAACTAACAGGAACAAGACAAAGTGGTCATTGAGAACATAACGCAGATAACCGACACACTCCTTACGAAAAGCCTGCTTTCTCCTTAAAAATAAGTCTTTCATAGCTCCTCCTCTTTGGTCAGAGCCAAGTAAATATCATTCAAACTCGCTTCAGGCATGTCAAAGGCTTCGCGGAGTTGCTGGAGGTTCCCCTGAGCTCGCACCTCCCCCTTGTGGAGGATGACAAAGGCATCACACATCTTCTCCGCTGAATCCAGCACGTGGGTACTCATGAGAATGGACTTGCCTTTTTGCTTCTCTACTTCTAGAAGCTGAATCAAGTCGGCAATCGCCAAGGGATCGAGGCCAAGGAAAGGCTCATCAACGATAAAGAGGCTCGGATCCACCACAAAAGCACAGATAATCATGACCTTCTGCTTCATCCCTTTCGAAAAATGCACTGGGAACCAGTCTAATTTTTGGTCCAAACGAAACATTTTTAACAAAGATTCTACTCGCTCAAAAGCCACTTTTTGCTCAATACCATAGGCCATGGCAACCGTCTCGATATGCTCTCTAAGAGTCAATTCCTCATACAGACTAGGCGTCTCTGGGATATAGCCAATCTGCTTGCGATAGCTGGTCGCATCTTCTCGCAGGGTGAGACCATTAATCTTGATTTCTCCACTGTAAGGCGTCAAAAGTCCAATAATCTCATTGATAGTCGTTGATTTCCCAGCACCGTTAAGACCAATCAAACCAACCAACTGCCCACTTTCAACTGTAAAGGACACATCTTTCAAGACAGGGACATGAACATAGCCTCCTGTCAGGTTTTTAATTTCTAACATATTTTCTCCGAATCTGGTATAATGTAGCTATATTATATCAAAATTCAATACAGTAGAGGTGGATTTTATGTCAGATTGCATTTTTTGTAAGATCATCGCAGGGGAGATTCCTGCTTCAAAAGTATACGAGGATGAGCAGGTTCTTGCCTTTCTTGATATCTCTCAAGTAACGCCTGGACACACCCTCATTGTACCCAAAGAGCACTATCGCAATCTTTTGGAGATGGATGCCCCAAGTGCCAGCCAACTCTTTGCCCAAGTGCCACTGGTAGCTCAAAAAGTTATGAAAGCTACCAAAGCTGCTGGTATGAACATCATCGCCAACTGTGAGGAAGTTGCTGGTCAAACAGTCTTTCATACTCACGTGCATCTCGTACCTCGCTACGGTGCAGAAGATGACCTCAAGATTGACTTTATCGCCCACGAACCTGACTTTGACAAACTTGCCCAAGTCGCTGAAACCATTAAAAACGCTTAAGGAGATGCCATGAAACTATCCAATCTATTGCTATTCGCAGGAGCTGCAGCTGGAAGTTATTTTGTCGTGAAAAATCGCCAAGCCATTCAGGATGAAGTGCTAGATACAACTGACCGCGTCCAAGCTATCAAGGATGATTTGGATATCATTCAAAACAGCCTACAAATCATCGACCAACAAAAAGCCCTTATCAAGGAATACCAAAAAGATTTAACCTACAAATTCAAAGTTTTAGAAAAAGATTTCCAAACCAGAATGGCGGTTCTCCAAGAAGAAAAACAAGAATAAAAAAGCCTCCAACTTTCCTTAATTCCATTTTGGGTTACTAGATTTGAACAGAAAAAGGAGGCAATGAAAATGAAACAGTTTGTAAAAGTTCTAGCGAAGGTCATCGCGATCCCTTGCGGCTGCCTCTGCCTGCTTGCAGCCCTAGCATTTCTACTAGTGGCCAATCTTTTCAAGGCTTCACCGAGTGACATCCGTGAGGGGAATGAAGCCTTAAAACAAATCTTTATCTCTCTTGACATGCCTCCTAAGAAAGTAGAATCAAATGGAAGGTATCAATTTGAGGGTGGAGGCTTACATTTTTATGTTACTTTCTCTGATGATGTCATCAATAGCCACCCCGTCCTAAAAGAAAGTCCAAAACTCACCAAAAACCGACTCGAAGTCTATGTCCTCCAGACAGGAGAGATTTCCTACTATAAAGTAGGGGACAACTTGTTCAATCACGGTTTAATACAATTTTTAAAAGAGGAGGGCGAGAAGTATTTCCAAGAAAAAGGAAAGAAATCAAAATCTTCTTACACAATTCTAAATTGGAAAGATCAAGAAAGTCTTAAAAAGGGAATTGCATTCTATGAAAAAGCTTTGACCTTAGTAGATATTCAGGATAATTCGGCGATTAAGCGCATTGACACCGTCACCGTTAAGCCTGGAAAGGAAGAGGAATTCAAGCAACTCATTCAGGAGATGGATACTGCTGGCTTGCTCACTCAAAAGTATAAATAGTAGACTAAATGGAGAATGATTGCTCGATGCTAAATTTCCCAAGATTATACAAAAAAAGAGCCGATCGGCTCTTTTTACTTTATTCTCCTTCAAAGGCATCTTTTATATGGTCAAAGAAGCCTTTTTTCTTCGGATTGACTTTCAAGTCACCTGCAGCTGCGAACTCTTTAAGCGCTGCTTTTTGGCGGTCGTTCAAACCTGTCGGAGTCACGACATTGACAGTAACGTATTGGTCACCAACAGCACCGCCACGAAGGCTCGGTGCTCCCTTACCACGTAGACGGAATTTCTTGCCAGTCTGAGTTCCTTCTGGGATAACCAATTCAACATCTCCATGCACAGTTGGAATTTCTACAGTATCTCCAAGAGTAGCTTGGACGATATTAAGATTTAACTTGTAGAAAATAGTGGTTCCTTCACGTTCAAACTTATCGCTAGCTTCCACAGAAACTACAACATACAAGTCACCATAAGGTCCACCGTTAAAGCCCGCTTCACCTTGACCAGCTAGGCGAATTTGTTGACCAGTTTCCACACCAGCAGGAATTTTCACATGTACGCTATGGGCTTGTTTTTCATGACCCGTTCCATGACAAGTTGTACATGGATCCTTGATTTCTTTTCCGCGACCATGACAGACATCACAGGTTACTTGGCGACGCATCATACCAAGAGGAGTCTGCGTATCGACATTAATGACACCAGCGCCATGACAGCGTCCACAAGTGACTGGACTTGTCCCTGGTTTAGCACCAGATCCATTACATGTACGACAGCTAGCTTCACGATTGTATTTAACTTCTTTTTCCGTTCCGAAGATAGCTTCTTCAAAGGTCAAGTTCACACGATACTGGAGGTCATCCCCTTGACGAGGAGCGTTTGGATTTCGTGAAGCTCCGCCTCCCCCGAAAAAACTTGAGAATATATCTTCAAAACCACCGAAGCCACCTGCTCCGTCAAAGCCGCCAAAACCGCCAGCACCACCAAAGCCACCGTTGGCACCTGCAGCACCATACTGATCGTAAGCTGCACGTTTTTGGTCGTCACTCAAAGTCTCATAGGCTTCTTGAACTTCCTTATATTTTTCCTCAGCGCCAGGCTCCTTGTTGATATCTGGGTGGTATTTTTTGGAAAGCTTACGATAAGCCTTTTTGATCTCGTCTGCCGAAGCGTTTTTTGACACCCCCAGACGATCATAAAATTCAGTATTGTTCATAATTCAAGATACAAAGGGCGTCAAACGGACACAGCCAAAATAGGAGTTTTGACGACGGACGCTTACGTCCTAGAAAAAACTATCTTTTTGGCATAGTCCGTAGCCCGTGTTCAGTTACTCGAACACCCTTATTCCTTTCTATAATTTATAAGTAAATCATTAGAGGGTATTTTCTATACTCTGTTTCACTTCATCAAACTCTTTATCCGATAGAGTAAAAATCAAGTCCTCTTCTGAATATTCGTTCTGTTCTTTAAAATAGTTGTCAGTATTTTCTGCCAAACCTAGACCAAGAATTACTTTTCTTGCAAACTCTTGATGTGCAAAGCCAATAGCAGTAATGATATTTTTATCTTGCAGGACAGCTTTTGCTTTGAAATTTTCCCGAGGAAGAAATTCAAAATAGTCAAAGAAGTTTTGCCAAATCCCACCTGTAAATTTCGTATCATTCAATAAACCTGCTTTTGCCAACAAAAGAGGCGCTGAAGAAATGGCTGCAATCAAGACATCTCGCTCACCAAGGTCCCTCAAGAACGAAATCAATTTCTCACCCTGTAGGGCAGGTCCTATGTTTACCATTCCTGGCAAAATCACACAAGAATACTCTTCTATACAGATTTGATCTAGTGTTTTGGTCGGTTGACAGGGCAAGCCATCCTCAGAGACCACTATCGAATGATCTGAAGCGACATAATCAATCGTGATATCAAAAGACAGAGCTAAAGTACTCGTTAAAGCGGTTATCTCATAAAGAGAAAAATTAGGATAAATCAAACAAAGTACTTTTTTCATACGCAACATCCTCTATTTTACCGAAAAACAGAGGCTGGGTTGCAACCTCTGTGACTGTAATTATTTGTTTTCTAAATAGTAAAACATTCTTTGCAGATTTAAAGATGATTTCCGTTTTGGACGTTTTTCTCTATCCAACAATAGCACTTCGAATATCATAACAAAAGTAAATAATGCTGTTAGGATATAAGCTAAAATTGCATTACCATCCGCACCTATAAGAAGAACAAAACTTGAGACTACCGAGGGGATAAATACTCCCAAAATAATATTAATAATTATTTCATAATTTTTATCTGCTGATTCCCTTTCAGAAAATATAATTTCTTTATATTCTGCAAGTTTATTCGCTGGAATATTATCTATGAATAATTTAGCGCTTTTTAAATCACTAGAGCGTTGACAAAATTCTTTAAAAAGTTTTTTCGTATTGGACAAATCTAAATTCATAATTTCACTTATTCTTACTTCTCCGTAAACTCTCCGTCTACGACGTCATCGCCTGCGTTTCCTGTTGCTTGTGCGCCTTCTGCTCCTGCTTGGGCTTGTTGCGCTGCTGCGGCTTGTTCGTAGAGTTTAACCGCAAGTCCTTGAGCTTTTTCGTTCAATGCTTCAAGTTTTGCTTTCATTTCGTCCAAGTTGTTATCTTCTTGCGCTTTCTTAAGCTCATCGAGGGCAGCTTGGGCAGCATCACGTTCTGCATCGAAGCCTTTACCTTCAGTTTCTTTGATTGTCTTTTCAGTCGCAAAGATTGCTTGGTCTACTTCGTTACGAAGGTCCACTTCTTCTTTACGTTTCTTATCTGCTTCAGCGTTAGCTTCTGCATCTTTCATCATGCGGTCGATTTCTTCATCTGTCAAACCTGAGTTTGATTGGATAACAATAGTTTGTTCTTTTTGAGTTCCAAGATCTTTAGCCTTAACAGATACGATACCGTTCTTGTCGATATCAAATGTTACTTCGATTTGAGGAATTCCACGAGGTGCAGCTGGGATATCAGTCAATTGGAAACGTCCAAGAGTCTTGTTGTCCGCTGCCATTGGGCGTTCACCTTGAAGAACGTGAATATCAACGGCTGGTTGGTTATCCGCTGCAGTTGAGAAGACTTGTGATTTAGATGTTGGAATAGTTGTGTTACGGTCGATGAGTTTTGTAAATACTCCACCCATTGTTTCGATACCAAGTGACAATGGAGTTACGTCAAGAAGGACAACGTCTTTGACGTCACCAGTGATCACACCACCTTGGATCGCAGCACCCATGGCAACTACTTCGTCAGGGTTCACTGATTTGTTTGGTTCTTTACCAGTTTCAGCTTTAACAGCTTCTACAACGGCAGGAATACGAGTTGAACCACCGACAAGGATTACTTCGTCGATATCTGACAAGCTCAAACCTGCATCTGAAAGGGCTTGACGAACTGGAACTTTTGTTCGTTCTACAAGGTCACGAGTCAAATCATCGAATTTCGCACGAGTCAAGGTCATTTCCAAGTGAAGAGGTCCAGCCTCACCAGCAGTGATGAATGGCAAGCTGATTTGTGTTGAAGTCACACCAGAAAGGTCTTTCTTCGCTTTTTCAGCTGCGTCTTTCAAACGTTGAAGAGCCATCTTGTCTGTTGACAAGTCGATACCATTTTCTTTCTTGAATTCTGCTACCAAGTAGTCGATGATTTTTTGGTCAAAGTCATCACCACCGAGTTTGTTATCCCCTGCAGTTGCTAATACATCGAAGACACCATCACCCAGTTCAAGGATAGATACGTCGAATGTACCACCACCAAGGTCGAATACCAAGATTTTTTCTTCTTTGTCAGTCTTGTCCAAACCGTATGCAAGAGCTGCTGCAGTTGGTTCGTTGACGATACGTTCTACTTCAAGACCAGCAATTTTACCAGCGTCTTTTGTTGCTTGACGTTGAGCATCGTTGAAGTATGCAGGAACCGTAATAACAGCCTTAGTTACTTTTTCACCAAGGTATTCTTCAGCGTAACCTTTCAAGTATTGAAGGATCATAGCTGAGATTTCTTGTGGAGTGTATTCTTTACCGTTAGCAGAAACTTTTTCAGAAGTACCCATCTTAGATTTGATAGAGATAACTGTATCTGGGTTTGTTACTGCTTGACGTTTTGCAGCGTCACCAACGATGATTTCACCGTTTTTGAATGACACTACAGATGGAGTTGTGCGGTTTCCTTCTGGGTTTGCGATGATTTTGCTTTCAGTTCCTTCAAGAACTGCGACTGCTGAGTTTGTTGTACCTAAGTCAATACCGATAATTTTAGACATGTGTTTTTCTCCTTAAAGTTTAATTCGAATTTTGATTTTTTGATTTTCCCCTTAAGTGGTGGGGACGTGAGCAACTCCCTTCGGGATTTCATCACTTATTTTTGAGCCTATTGTCTCAAAAATCCCCTGTTTCAGTAGCAAAAACTACTGAAACTTTCACCACGGCGGGAAATATCTTCCTTGCAAGCCTCCGGCTTGCTTTTTATCTTTCTTTCATAGTTTATTGTCGTTTCGGACAAGTTTTCTATTATGTATGTTGCAACCGTCAGAATTGCCTAGTTATAGACCACTACCATTGCTGGGCGTAGGATGCGGTCATGGAGTTTGTAGCCTTTTTGGAAGACTTGAGCTATGGTGTCTGCTGGGTGTTCATCATCCGCTGGGAGAGTTTGGATAGCCATGTGATAGTTATGGTCAAATTCGCTGTCAGCTGCGATTTCTTCGATTCCTTCTTCTTTCAAAGCGTGAATCAAACTCTCTTGCACCATCTCCAATCCTTTTTTGACATCGTCTGTCAAACCTTCAACTGCTAGTGCACGTTCTAAGTTGTCAAGCGATGGTAAGATTGCTTTTGCCAGGTCTTGGCTACGATAACGTTGCAAGTTTTGACGCTCTTCATTGGCACGGCGTTGAATATTCTGCATTTCTGCATGAGCACGAAGGTATTTGTTTTCGAACTCATCCGCGCGTTCATTTGCCAAGTCCAACTCAGACTTCTCAGGAGTTGTTTCTTCAGTTGTTTCCACAACTTCCTCTTCTTTCATTTCTTCGTTTTTTTTATCTTGGGCCATTTTCGCCTCCTTTATTGATTTCAAAATTAATTTACTTCGTAATGATTACTGTTGAGGTAGCGATAAAAATCTGTCAACTTCATGGTCAAAACACGATTGACCACATTGACTTGGTTGACCAATTGCTGGTAATTCAGATTGACCGGACCGATAATCGCTAGAATTCCAAAACCTCGATAAGGAATGAGGAACTTACTGCTAATCACCGCCAAGTTAGCTAGACAGGATTCCTGACTGTCTGCAACACGGACATTTTGCATTTGATCTTCATGCAGACCTTCACGAATCTCCAGAGCCACCTTTTGCGGTTGGTCAAAGAACTGATAGGCTGCTAGATTGGCAAAATTCAAGAGATTGACCTTGCCCGACACTACAATGTTTTCGTTGAACATTTCTTTAAAAATGTGTTCAAAGAGATCCATGACATTGTCCGTTGTTGTAAAGTAACGTTGGATAATCTGTGGAATCTCCGTCCGAATCTTATAATGAATGTCCAGAACAGTGTGACCAAGGAAACGTTCCTGAATGATGCTCTTCAGTTTCAGCAAATCTTCCTGCAAGAAGTTCCTTGGAATCAAAAACTGACTGGTAACCGTTCGAGACTCGTCTAGGGTGAAAACTGCAAGAGCAGTATGTTGTCCTAGAACGACAATATCGAAGGCCGTCAGGCGCTGTCTGCTCGGCTCAACATCCAGTGCTACTACCGTACAGCCACTCAGGTCTGTCAATAGATTAGCAGCCTCTTGCAGAATATCCTCCAGTTTGAAGAACTCCTGATCAAAGGCTTTGACAATCTCGTATACCTCATTTTCAGCCAGTCTGTCAAAAGCAAGCGAGTGTTTCACATAGTACTGAAATCCCGCGACACTTGGCATCCGACCGCTTGAGGTATGAGCCTTCTCAAGCAAACCCTGCTTCTCTAGAGCTGCCATGTCATTACGAATGGTAGCACTACTAGAATTGATAGACTCTTGTAGCGCCTTGGATCCGACAGGTTCGTGCGTTTTGGTAAAGATGTCAATAATCAGATTTAAAATATCCTGCTGACGCTCTGTAACCATCTCATCACTCCTCTCTGTCCGATCAATTAGCACTCTATGCATCCAAGTGCTAACTCATGATTCTATTATACACCCTTAGAAGAGAATGTCAAGACAAAAACTCAAAAAATTAGCACTCTTTTGCCAAGAGTGCTAAAAATCAGTCTGAAGACCTAGAATCTCACTTCTCATCTACTTGGTATTTCCTTTTAAGTCTGAAAAAACCATAGATTAGATAAGAAATCAAGCAAGCGTATAAAACGAAAATAATAAAGAAAGACTGAGACAAGTTTTCTCGATACAAACTCATGCAAACAACAAGACCACCTGAAAAAGTGGCTATACAGGAACGAAGTCTAGACCGCATAACTTCCCATCTGAGACCCTTACTCATATAGACTTTCTCCTCTGAAAGTATATCAGAAGTTGGTTTACGAAGAATTGAATAAAAACCTGTTTCTATCAATTCCCAACCGCTATTTCTAAAATCTTGGAGTTCATGCTTATACTTTTTAAGAAATCTAGAATCATAGATATGATAGATGACATCATCTGGTTGGCATTGTTCAAAATAGAAAAAGCCCAAACGATTAGTTCTATATCTCCAACCTTTCAAGTGCATCTCATGTAAATATTCTTCTTCCTTGTCCAAATCAACAATGGTGAAAATGCGAAATTGTACTTTGCTATTCATTGTCTTACCTCCAAATTAGAAAACAGGCATTCTTTCATTTATCAGATAATTCTTTCCACTTTTGACTCAATTTCCAAAAAATATAAGAAATCTGAATCGCAAAAACTATCAATAAAATCCAATCTATTATGAAAATCAAAAATACTTCCCATCTGAAAGAGCTAGCTCCACTGACAAACTTTGAGAAAACCGGTAGTAGAGCTAAAAATAGAATCAAAATAGGAAGCATCCGCATTATTAAAATCCGTTTAATCATAGCTAACTTCCCTGTAGCGTCATTATAGATTTCAAACTCAGTATCCGATTCAATTTCAGAATGCGCTTTTCTAAAATAGGAAAAACTATTAAAGTCTGTAATATGCTCCCAGCCACAGTCTTTAAATAGTTGTAAATAGGAGACTCTCTCTGATTTTTTCATGGGATAAAAGTCCAACTGATAAGACACTTGTTCAGGCTGACACTTTTCAAAGGTATACCTAACCGCAAACAACAAGATAGAATAGCTTACTTTTCTAAGTTTCCAGCCTTTAGCATGCATTTCTCTAAAGTATCGAGCCTCTCTATCATAATCCGCAATGGTAAAAATTCGGTAAACAATTTTCTTTTCCATCATCCTTCCTCCCGACTATTTCTGTAAAGTCGTTCAATACGCTTCAATTCAATATCTAAGACTTTTCGCCCCAAGTCTGTGATCTGATAGATTTTTCGTTTTTCTTCCTCTCGGACAAAGGAAATCAAACCATCCTTTTCCATCTTTGACAAGGTCCCATACATAGTTCCAGGACTAATCGAAACTTGCGAATCTGTCATCTCCTTGACCTTTTGTGTGATACCATATCCATGGTTCTCCTTCTGTAAACAAAACAAGATATAAAAACCCGTTTCAGTCATAGGAAGGTAAACACGCCTAATCTTATCTGTTAATTCCATTTAACCACACCTCCTATTTAATTCGATATATCGTGATTCGTTATATAAACTATATCACAGTTCGATATAAAATGCAAAAAAAAGATCACCCTCAGGCAATCTTTCTTCTATATTAGTAAAGATCAAGGTAATTATCAACTTCCCATTGTGAAACAAAGGTTGCATAGCTAGCCCACTCGATACGCTTAGCTTCAAGGAAGCTCGTATAGATGTGTTCACCTAGGGCTGCCTTAACCACTTCATCTTCTGTCAAAGCTTTCAAGGCGTTATGAAGCGTTGATGGAAGATCGGTAATTCCAGCTTCCTTACGCTCTTCTGCTGTCATGATGTAGATATTTTCTTCGATCGGAGCAGGAGCCTCGATTTTGTTTTCAATACCATGCAAACCAACTTCCAAAAGAACTGCCATCGCGATGTATGGGTTTGCCATTGGGTCCACTGAACGCAACTCAAGACGAGTTCCCATACCACGTGAAGCTGGTACGCGCACAAGTGGCGAACGGTTACGACCAGCCCAAGCAATGTAAACAGGTGCTTCATAACCTGGAACCAAACGTTTGTATGAGTTAACTGTTGGGTTCATGATAGCAGTATAGTTGTAAGCATGCTTAATCAAACCGCCAAGGAAATGGTAGGCCGTTTCAGACAACTGCATTCCTTTTGGATCATTTGGATCAAAGAAGGCATTATTTCCTTCTGCATCAAACAAGGACATATTACAGTGCATACCTGATCCAGCAATACCAAATTTCGGTTTAGCCATAAAGGTTGCGTAAAGGCCATGTTTGCGAGCAATGGTTTTAACAACGAGTTTAAAGATTTGAATCTTGTCACAGGCACGGAGGACTTCATCATACTTGAAGTCAATTTCATGTTGTCCAACCGCAACCTCGTGGTGACTCGCTTCTACTTCAAATCCCATTTTGGTCAAAACATTCACGATTTCACGACGCGTATTGTCTGCAAGATCAGTAGGGGCCAAATCAAAGTAACCACCCTTGTCATTTACCTCAAGAGTTGGATCGCCATTTTCATCAAGTTTAAATAGGAAGAATTCTGGCTCTGGACCAAGGTTGAAAGATTTGAATCCTACTTTTTCCATGTGATGAAGAGCACGTTTGAGGTTGCCACGAGGGTCACCTGCAAATGGCTCACCTTCTGTTGTATAGACATCACAGATCAAACCTGCAACACTTCCATTTTCATCTCCCCAAGGGAAGACTGTCCATGTATCCAAGTCTGGGTACAAGTACATATCTGACTCATTGATACGTACAAAACCTTCAATAGAAGAGCCATCAAACATGGCTTTGTTTGACAAGACCTTATCTAACTGTTCATCTGTAGCAGGAATTTCGACGTTTTTCATGGTTCCCAGAATATCTGAAAACATGAGACGGATAAAGGTAACATTTTTTTCCTTGACTTCACGACGAATATCTGCAGCTGTGATTGGCATGGGTTTTCTCCTTAATATATATGACTACTTGCGATTGCCTAACCGCGACCAAAGGGTGACCGTACTGAAGCAAAGCGCCCTTGCTGGAGGAGTTCATTGTGGAGTGCGCGACGCACTTCCGTCTGACTCACGGCTTTCTTGGACTTCGCCTCGCGTTCAGCATATTTTTTCTTAATCGCAGCAATATTATGACCTTCAGAGATATAATCTTTGATTTCAAGTAGACGATCCATGTCATTCAACGAATACATGCGACGGTTTCCTTCGTTTCGATCAGGTTTGATCAACTCTTGATCTTCATAATAACGAATCTGACGCGCCGAGAGATCGGTCAATTTCATAACACTGCCGATAGGAAAAACAGCCATATTTCGGCGAAATTCTCTTTCCTTCATTTACAATTTCCTTCTTCCTGTCTATTATAGTCTAAAAAAAGACATACGTCAACGAATAATGTCATAAAATGTAACATTATTTTCTTTTTTTCTCCCAAAAGAGTTTCAGTTGCTCAATATCATAATTTACAAGGATTGCGACAAAAACTCCCATAAATGTTTCAAATACGCGCGCAAACACGTACAAAAATGTTTCTCCGCTTGGTATTGATAGGGTAATGATTAACATAGCCGCTACACCACCGATAACTCCTGCCTTGTTGTTCATGGCGACATTTGTCATAATGGTTAACATGGTGCAAATTGGAACAACTAGTAAGGTTACCCAAAAGGCTCCATGAAATAAAGTGTTTAAGAGGAAAAAGACAAGGGCGTAAAAACCTCCGATGCTATTTCCTAAGATACGCGAAGTTCCAAAATGGACACTCTTATCAAAGCTCTCTCGTAGACTGAAGACCGCTGTCAACGCTCCAATTTGAAGCCCCTTCCAGCCAAAAAAACCAAAAATCAAGAGAACTATAAATACGGCAATCCCTGTTTTGAAGGTTCGCATACCAAGCTTGAACTGTGACTTATCAAATTTATATTTTTTAAAATAACTCATAATCTCAACTTTCTACTACCATTTTAACATAAATTAGTTGATTTTATGAGTGAAAATCAATAGGAAGCGTTTTTAATTTCTGGCTATAAAAAAGAGGAAACAGAGTTCCTCTTTTCTATGATTTCATCTAAGAAAGCTTATTTTTCAGTCAAAGCTGCCAATCCTGGAAGAACTTTACCTTCAAGGAGTTCCATTGATGCTCCACCACCAGTAGAGATCCATGAGAACTTGTCTGCACGGCCAAGGTTGATGGCTGCAGCAGCTGAGTCACCACCACCGATGATTGATTTCACACCTGGTTGTTTCACGATAGCATCCATCACACCGATTGTTCCAGCTTGGAAGTCAGGGTTTTCAAATACACCCATAGGTCCGTTCCATACAACTGTTTTTGCACCAGTCAAAGCTTCGTCAAATTTAGCAATTGATTTTGGACCGATATCCAAACCAAGGAAACCTGGGTCTACTGCTTCACCTTCAGTGTCTTTCACTTCAGTGTAGTCAGCAAATGCATTTGCTTCTTTTGAATCAACTGGCAAGATCAATTTGCCGTTTGCTTTTTCAAGAAGAGCTTTTGCAACATCCAATTTGTCTTCTTCTACAAGTGAGTTACCGATTTCGATACCTTGTGCTTTGTAGAATGTGTAAGTCATCCCACCACCGATAAGCACTTTATCAGCTTTTTCAAGCAAGTTTTCGATAACACCAATCTTGTCAGATACTTTTGAACCACCAAGGATCGCTACGAATGGACGTTCTGGAGCTTCAACTGCTTCTTGGATGTAGGCAATTTCATTTTCAAGAAGGAATCCAGCAACAGCTTTTTCAACGTTTGCTGAGATACCAACGTTAGATGCGTGTGCACGGTGAGCTGTACCGAATGCATCGTTTACGAAGATACCATCTCCAAGTGATGCCCAGTATTTACCAAGTTCAGGATCGTTTTTAGATTCTTTCTTGCCATCAACATCTTCGAAACGAGTGTTTTCAACCAAGAGAACTTGTCCATCTTCAAGAGCGTTAACAGCGGCTTCCAATTCAGCACCACGTGTAACACCTGGAAGGAAAGCAACGTCTTGACCCAATTTAGCTGCCAAGTCAGCAGCTACAGGAGCAAGTGATTTACCAGCTTTGTCTGCTTCTTCTTTTACACGGCCAAGGTGTGAGAAGAGGATAGCACGTCCACCTTGTTCAAGGATGTACTTGATAGTTGGAAGAGCTGCAGTGATACGGTTGTCATTGGTAATCACGCCATCTTTAACAGGTACGTTGAAGTCAACACGAACGAGAACTTTTTTCCCTTTCAAGTCAACGTCTTTAACAGTCAATTTTGCCATTAGATATGACTCCTTCTTTTTTTATACGTGTTAATTATATCACAAAATCCGCAAAAGAGATAGAAAAACCCTAAACTTTTCTTGTTCTTTCTTATAATTGAAACTAGCATTTTTTTAAATAAAATCTAGAAAAACCTTGCCAAATAACTAATAATTGAAAGAAAAACTAGTTAAAACAAGGTCTGACTAATCTATAGTCAAACCTTGTTTTTTAATTTTTATGAGAAAATCCAAGATTCGTAAATCTGATTAGTTTTCTCTCCCCTTTCTAGAGAGCAAGCCGTAGCCACTCATTACTCCGAGGAGTCCCAGCGCTACTAGACTAGCATCTCTTGTCGCTCCCGTATTTGGGAGCTCTCTGCTTGTTTCTTCAACTTTTGCTGGTGCTGCTGAAAGAGCTTGATCCCTTGTTTGTGAGACCTGCTCTTCTTTCGTTCCTACTTCAACAATTTCTGGAAGAGCTTCCTTGAGAACCTCAGTAGAATGAAGGGTGCGTTTGCCCTGAGCATCAACTTCTACAAAGCGACGAACTTGGCCTTCAACTCCTGCTTGAACTAGCTGGCCTTGTCCTTTGAGAAGGGCTGCATTTGGTCGCTCCTGATGTTCGAAGGAAATTGTCCCTTCTTCAATTTCCAGTTTCGGAGTTTCTAGAACTAAATCTTTCACACCTTCAGCTGGTTGGTTGCTTGATAGAACTTTTGTTCCAACTTCGGTGATTTCTGGGATTGATTCCTTGACTACCTCAGTCGAACGAAGGGTGCGTTTGCCCTGACCATCGACTTCTACAAAGCGACGAACTTGACCTTCAACACCTGCTTGCACAACACGGCGTTGTCCTTTGAGAAGTTCAGAGTTTGGTCGTTCCTGACGTTCAAAGGCTGTTGTTTCAGTTTCAACAACTAGTTCAGGGAGGGCATCAACCGTTGGGGCCACTTCATCTGGTTCCATACTTCCAACATGGTGACTTTCTTCTGCAGGAGCTAGTTTCTTATTCAGCTTTTCTTTCATGTCCGCAAAAGCTTGTGGAGTTGGCATCTCTGAAGCCAACAAAGTTTCTGCTTGTTCAATCAACTCAGCTTTAGGATTTTTTTCACGGACGGATTCGAGCAAGCCTTCCAATTCTTCTCTAGCAGTCTGATAACGTTGATTCCCATCCAGGTCTGCTCCTGCTTGTTTCAACTCATTCAAAGCTTTGTTGACCTCTTCTTGACTGGCATCATGGTTTTCTGCTACAGCTTTGGCTGCATTGAGCTTCTCTACTAGTGCTGCTTGTTTGTCCTCGCCTGAGAAGGTGTAGGCAAGGGTTGACTGACGACCTTGAGCAGCAGTGATTTCTTGTTTGAGGTACTCGTCGTTGACAGCTGCTTTTGGAGAAACCAAGACATCAAACTCAGCTGTGTGTCCCTTGTAATGAAGGGTCAAGGTCTGACGACCAGTCTTTTGAGCATCGTAGCCCGTAATTTCAACTCCTTGATCTGTGAAGGCATGGCTTTCTTCTGTCTCATCATCATAGAGAACGCCGAAGCGCCCTTCTGCAAGATCCAGTTGATCACCTACTAGATAGTCCGTTTTCGGTTTCTGAGTAATGTACAGACCTGCTACTTCCTTTAGTTTTCCTTCATCTTGGCCAGTCACTTGTACCTTCAAGTCACCGCTTACTGGAAGTCCAAGATAGCTAACTGTGAGCTTTTGTTCCCCTTTTTGATGAGCGTTGTAACCAGATACTGTCACACCTGAATGAGTAAGGTTGATCAGCTCATCGGCTTGTCCCCCTTCGTATTGAACACGGAGAGTGCCGCCTCTAAGGTCCAGTTTTTCTCCCTCTTTATAAACTATCTTCTTAGGCCCTTTTTCAAGACTAACTGCAACAATTTTTCTCTCATCCTGCGGAATCGCTACTGCCAAGGTGTTACTGATTTCTTTGCCAGGTAGTTGGGTACGATAGTAGAGGAGAGTTGATTGCTTGTCAAAGCCCAATGGTGCTGTTGCCAAGTCGCCTCCAGTTTCAGACTTCAAGGTTGCAATTGGTGTTTGTGAATCTGCCTTGTCGTAAACGGTGATAGTTGCACCCGCTGGAACATCAGAGAAACCAAGTTGAACTTGATGGTTTCCAAGTGAACGGGCAGCTACCTTAGCCATTGGAATATTTTGACTTTCTGTGTCCAAGGTTTCGTACATCTTCCAGTTGTAGATACGAATGGCCTTCCAAGGTGTCCCATTATCTGAAGTGATAACTTTTAGGCGCCAGTCTTGGGCAGTGATTGGTTTGTCAAGAGTGATATCTGTCACGTGCGCTTTGTTGCCACGGACTTCCTTAGCTAGTTTCCACTCACCATCTGCATCTTTATAATAAAGGTCAAAGTCTTTGGTGTTCATCAAACCGTCGTTGACAGACTCACCACCAGCTCCCGCATGATCCATGACCCATCTAACAACGGTACGTGGCTTGGTCAAACGAATATCGACACTACCGCTCAATTGTCCTGAAGACCACTTGTCTGACAAACTTGTAATCGTACCGTTCAACATGCCTTCGATGCCTTCCCCGCTTTCAGTATTCGGGAAAGTGCTACCAATAACCGTTGCCCCTGGAACAATATTTTCAGCCAAAGGTCTTGGGAGAGTTGTATCCTGAACTGTCATCCCCCAGTTAAAGGATGCCGTCGCCGCTTCAGAACGGAGGCCATTTTTACCAACTGCAACGACTTTCAGTTCCTGAGTCCTACCAGTCGCATTAGCAGAACGGCTAACTTTTGGCAAGTAGATGGTTGAAGCAGATGATCCTGTCAACAAACGCCAGTTATCCCCATCTTTTTCGTAGACTTCATAGAAATCCGCATCTTGGTTACCAGAAAATTGGACCACTGCTTCAGCTTCTTGGGCATTCTTAAGAGATTGTTTCACCACAGAAAGGCCTGTAGGCGCTTGTGGTGCTTGGTGATTGTCTGAAATTGTTAATTGTCCTAGGTTAAACTGATAATCTTTTACAGCTCCTTCATGCTCGAAGAAGAGTTTGACTGCATAGATGGTTTTACCTGCTAGTGAGCTGAGGTCAAATTCTTCATTCTTCCAGTCATCAGAGAGAGTCAGTTCTTTCCATGCGGCTGCATCCTCAAATTTGTAGTCTGGTGTTGTAGAGAAAGCCATATAAACTTTAGAGCCTTTTCCTCCCTTGTGGGCAACACGAAGTTTTGTGTTTTCAGTTACTTCTAGTTTGGTAGAATACAAATTCACATCCTGGTCCGTCTTACCAGTTACATCACCTGAGAATTTAAGAGAGTTCCCACCATTATAGGCATCTGTAAAATCATATTCTGCACGAAGTTTTTCCCCTGTTGAAGTCTGCCACCAGCGCCATGTTGGCAAGACACCTGAAACCGAACGATAGTTCCACTCAGAATCCTTAGAAACTTTACCGTCAACAAACCATTTTCTACCATGACCTGTATTAAAAGAGGTGGTGAAGGTACGGCCTACTGCTGGAGTGCGGTCCGCAACTAAATTGGCAATTCCATACCACTCTTTGTCAGCTGGTTTTTGAGCCGTTGGATCTCCTTGGTAACCTGTAAAGAAGATGTCTTCATTCTTGTGGTAGTCTTCGCCTGTTTTTCCTAGACTGGTAATCGTATCTGGTGCAAAGAGTCCAAGTGACAGACGCAACTTGCCATTTTCATCTAAGAGGGCATCCCAGTTAACCTTAGTCTTATATGAACCACCTTGTTGCAATTCCAAGCCTGCAAAGACATCATACTGGCTACGTTCTAGCCATTTGGCCATCTCTACGGAGTGGTCATTCTTTTCCTTGTTCCAGTTGAAGTTGGCAAAGAATTGGTCCGCAGGAACTTTGTCTCCTTCTTTTTGCATGAACTGGTAGTTGTAATCACCTAGACCATCTTCGTGGTAACGACCGTATTTGTAGGTCATGGCATCGTACCAAGCATACTTGATTGGGTGGTTGACCTTAGCTGCGTATTCTTTTGTATAGAGCATGAATTGGCGCATTTTTTCACCAAGAGGTGCTACCAATTCCCCCGTTGTTTCCTGATTGATGAAATAGCCATCAAATCCGTAATACTTAGCAAGATCGACGAGTTTTCGTGCGATAGGGAAGGTGCCATCTGCGTCTTGTTTCAAGGCAGCTGCAAATTTTTCTTGGTCGGCAATGCTATTTGACCAGTTGAAAAAGAGTGTTCCATAAACGGGAACTCCGTTGCGGTGACCGGCATCAATGACATCTGGAGTTGGAACTAGACCTTCCCAGAAGACCATTGAATCCAAGTATTGCCAGTAATCAAAGGCGTAGGCCTTGAATTCTTCTCCACCAACAGAAGCGTGGTCTTTGGCCTTTGAGTTGGTATTTGCCAGCGCCTGGACCTTGGCTCTTCTGCTTGCTTTTTCATTGACCAACTGCCCTCTGTGGCGCTTGGCGAGTTCAACTGAGGAACGGTTGATGGAATCATCCTCGCGCGCACCCGGTTCCCATTTCAACAAATCTTCCCATGTATCAAATTTGATTTCTTTTGGTCGGAGACTCTTTTCCTCATTTTTAGGAACGTCTGCTAGAGTCGGTTTGTCGGCTTTCTTCTCAGCCACTTGAGTAGCTTCCTCTGGTTTGACTTCTTCTTTTTCATTGAGCAAATCAGCTATTGCTGGAGTGTTTTCTGAAATGGGTTGCTCTGCTACTTTGTTTTCAGTTTCCTCTAATTGTTTTTCGAGAGCTGCAGTATCTGGACTCGCTGTTTCACTCGCGCTTGTAGCTTGAGCGCTCGTGTTTGCGGCTGTTTCAGGGACAGCGACCTGTTCCGCAAGAGCTGGGCTCGCAAATAGAGCTGAACCAATCATCAAGGAACAAGCCCCGATTGACAGCTTACGAATACTGTAACGGCAACGTTTTTCAAAAAATAGATTTTTCATCTTATCCTCCTAATAAATATAAAGTAAGCGCTTTACTTTTTGATAAAAAGTAGCTGTTCTCAGTGTACGCCACCAGAACAGGATCATCTTCATTTTATCCTATATGAAAGCGATGTCAATCTATTTAACATAAAAACTATAACTAGGATAATAATCAGTAAAATTTGGACACAATCCTATAAATCATCTATCTTAAAGGGAATCTATCTCTCATTTTAAAAGAAAGTTCTTGTTTCTTATGAAAATTTCAGCTAAACACTTGTGAGATTTACTTTTATCCTTTAAAATAGAATAGGAGAAATTCCGTTATTATTTTTCGGAGGAAAAAGAAATGTCCATTAATTGGCAGGAAATTTTATTTCACTTTTTAGGAGGTCTAGGACTGTTTTTATACAGTATTAAGACCATGGGAGACGGTTTGCAACAAGCTGCTGGAGATCGCCTTCGTTTTTACATTGACAAGTACACCAGCAACCCCTTTTTAGGTGTTCTAGTCGGGATTGTCGTGACTGCCCTCATTCAGTCAAGTACAGGGGTTACAGTTATCACGGTTGGGCTGGTCAGCGCTAGTCTTCTCACTCTTAGACAGGCTATCGGAATTATCATGGGAGCCAACATCGGAACCACCGTCACTTCCTTTATCATCGGTTTCAAGCTTGGTGAGTATGCTTTACCCTTGATTTTCCTTGGAACCATGTTCCTCTTCTTTACAAAAAACAGAACAGCAAACAATATCGGGCGCATCCTGTTTGGTGTAGGGGGGATCTTCTATGCTCTCAACCTCATCAGTGCCGGTATGAGTCCGCTTAAAGATTTACCACAATTCAAGGAATATATGGTAACCTTGGGACAAAATCCTATTTTAGGAGTAGTAGCCGGTGCAGTGATTACCGTCCTCATCCAGGCTTCCTCGGCTACAATCGGGATTTTGCAAGGCCTCTATGCAGGTGGTTTCCTTGACCTTAAAGGTTCACTACCAGTTCTCTTCGGAGATAATATCGGGACAACCTTAACCGTTATCATTGCAGCAGCTGGAGCTAACATCTCTGCAAAACGCGTTGCAGCAACCCACGTTACCTTTAACGTTTTAGGAACTATTCTTTGCTTAATCCTATTAGGCCCCTTCACTGCTATGATCGAGTACTTCCAGGCACTCCTTCACCTCTCACCTGAGATGACAATCGCCTTCTCTCACGGTGCCTTTAACGTAAGTAACACCATTGTACAATTTCCATTCATCGGAGCCTTGGCCTACTTTGTAACCAAGCTCATCCCTGGTGAAGACGAGGTTGTCAAGTACGAGCCCCTTTATCTCGACGAACAACTTATCCAGCAATCTCCTTCCATCGCTCTAGGGAACGCCAAAAAAGAACTCTTGCACTTGGGGAACTATGCAACCAAAGCTTTTGACCTTTCTTATACCTATATCATCGGTTTGGATGAAAAGGTAGCTGAAAAAGGGCATAAGACAGAGGAAGCCATCAATACCATCGATGAAAAACTCACTCGTTACCTCATTCGACTCTCAAGCGAATCCTTGAGTCAGAAAGAAAGCGAAGTCTTGACCAACATTCTGGATTCATCTCGTGATTTGGAACGGATTGGGGACCACGCAGAAGGCTTGCTCAACCTAACAGACTACCTCCAACGTAAGAATGTTCAATTTTCTGATGCTGCTTTAGAGGAGTTGGCTGAGATTTATCAAGCAACAACTGCATTCATCAAAGATGCCCTTGATAGTGTGGAAAACAATGATATTGAAAAAGCTCAAAGTCTGATTGAACGCCATAAAGAAATCAACAATATGGAACGCGTTCTCAGAAAGACCCACATCAAACGCCTTAACAAGGGTGAGTGTTCTACACAAGCTGGAGTCAACTTTATCGACATCATTTCCCACTACACTCGTGTGTCTGACCATGCTATGAACCTAGCTGAAAAGGTCATCGCTGAACAAATCTAAGTACCAAAAAGCTATCCTGAATGGGATGGCTTTTTCATTTCCTCATCAAAAATGTTTTTTCTGACATATAAAAAATGCTTTGATTCACAATGGAATCAAAGCATTTTAAAGAGTTCTCCAAACATGATAGCAGAAACTGCAGTGCCCCTGTACTTGGCTTCTTCTCTTTTGATAAAACGCGCCAAATTGATCAATTCAGGTGCTGGGTGTTTGGGATTGATGAGCAATTCACGGGTGACCAGTCCTGAGAGACGGACTGCTAGTAATTGCTCATTTGTAGTAGGTAGTTTTTTAGCAGTCTCTAGGAGAGCAGCAACTAAATCTTCACTCAAGCCCTGACGGGCATGATTATAGAGTTCTTTTATAAGGCTTTCTAGGTTTGGTTCTGCCATACGGCACCTCCCTTATGCTTAATAATTTTTAATCAAATCAACCGTTGAACGATCCAGTTTTTTCACCAAGGCTTGCAAGAAAGCTTGAGCTTCTAGGAAGTCATCCATCGCGTAGAGGGTTTGGTGAGAGTGGATATAACGGGCACAGACACCGATAGTTGTAGATGGGACGCCACCATTTTTCAGATGAGCTGCTCCAGCGTCCGTTCCGCCTTTTCCACAGTAGTATTGGTACTTGATGCCCGCTTCTTCAGCCGTTGTCAAAAGGAAATCTTTCATACCTGGGAGAAGCAAATGACCAGGATCATAGAAACGAATCAAGGTTCCATCCCCAATCTTGCCTTGGCCACCATAAACATCACCAGCAGGTGAACAGTCAACGGCTAGGAAGACTTCTGGGTCAAACTTGGTTGTGGAAGTATGAGCACCACGCAGACCAACCTCTTCTTGGACGTTCGAGCCAAGGTAGAGTTCATTTCCCAGTTTTTGACCTGATAAAGCTTCAGCTAGCTCGCTTACCATGAGGACACCGTAGCGATTGTCCCAAGCTTTTGAGATGATATTTTTTTCATTGGCTGTCAAGATAGCAGAGCTATCAGGGACAATGGTGTCACCCGGACGGATACTAAAGCTTTCTGCCTCAGCCTTGTCCGCAAACCCTCCATCAAAAATGATATCAGAGATAGCTGGCATGGTTGGCCCTCCTGTTCCACGTGTCAAATGTGGAGGGACAGAACCTGAGATCACTGGAATTTCACGACCGTCACGAGTAAAGAGTTTAAAGCGTTGGCTGCTGACCACCATAGGATTCCAGCCACCGATTTCAACGACACGGAAGGTACCATCTGGCTTAATCTCGCTGACCATAAAACCAACTTCGTCCATGTGAGAAGCGACCAAGACGCGTGGTGCATCAGTAGCTTCTGAATGCTTGATACCGAAAATACCACCCAAGCCATCTGTCACTACTTCATCCACATGCGGTGTCAACTTTTCACGAAGATAAGTCCGTACAGGCGCTTCATGACCTGAGATTGCAGCAAGCTCTGTTACTTCTTTGATTTCTGAAAATAATGTTGTCATATCAGTTCCTTCTTTCTGTCCTCCATTTTACCACTTTTTATAGGAGAAGGATAGTGAAAATCTTAATCTTCCAACTTCCTTTCTAGAGTATACAAAAAAGAATCAGGCTGATTCTTTTTGTTTATGATTTCGTCTGAGGGAAAAGTGGTCTGGGACGGGATCTTTTCCTATTGGCGACCAAGGATGGCATCGGAAAATTCGAGCCAAGCCCATCAGAACACCCTTGAAGCCATGTTTTTCAATAGCCTGAATCATATAGTTTGAACAAGTCGGCTCAAAGCGACAAGAAGGTGGAAAGGCTGGGGAGATAAAACGTTGGTAAAAGCGTACTGGCGCTATTAAGATGCGTTTCATTATTTCTTGGTTACAGCCATAGTGTGTAGTTGGCTGATTTCTTTTTTATTAAGGCGACGGGATTCTCCTGGACGAAGACCTGTCAAGTCTAGGTGTCCAAAACGTGTCCGAGACAACTTATCCACTTGAAGACCGACAGCTTCAAACATCTTTTTAACCTGATGGTTACGTCCTTCATGGATGGTCAACTGTACCACAGAGCGATTTTTAACTGGATCCACTTTGAGAATTTCATAAACAGCTGGCTTGGTTTTCTTGCCATCAATCTCAAGACCGCGGGTCAAGGGGCGGAGATTGTCCTTATTAGCCACACCTTTAACACGCGCGACATAGACCTTGTCAATCTCATTACGGGGGTGAATCATTTCATCTGTAAAGTCCCCATCATTGGTCAAAATCAAGACACCTGATGTATCCCAGTCCAAACGTCCCACAGGGTAAATGCGTTCTTTGACATTAGGCAAGAGATCCACAACAGTCTTGCGGCCCTTATCATCTGTCACACTGGAAATCACTCCGCGTGGTTTATTGAGCAAGTAGTAGACCTTTTCTTCGTTGTAGATAGGCTGGCCTTCAACTTCAACCTTATCACCAGCCTTGATAGTCGTTGCGAGTTCACGTACCACTTGGCCGTTGACGGTTACCAAGCCTTGCTTGATCAACTCTTCTGCTTTTCTCCTACTGGCCACACCTGCGTGGGCAATATATTTATTGATTCTCATCTTCTTCTATCCTTTCACCAAATAATTGGCTTTCTTGGGCTTGAATCTCAAGCTCATCAATCACTGGTAATTCTTCCAAATGGTTAATTCCCATATAATCTAGGAAATAATCCGTAGTCACATAGAGGTTGGGGCGCCCCAACACTTCTTTTTTCCCATCTTCTCTTATCAATTCAAAAGCCTGCAACTTTGCCAATGCTCCACTCGAATTGACCCCACGAATAGCATCAATCTCAATTCGGGTAATCGGTTGCTTGTAGGCAATGATGGACAAGGTCTCAAGGGCAGCCCGAGACAAGCTCTGGTTGATGGGTGCCTTGGAGTATTCCTTCAAAATCTCTGCAAATTGAGGCTTGGTGACCAATCTGTAAGCACCACCTGTCTCGATCAGGGACAAGCTTGACTCTTGGTCTTTTTCATACTTCTGGGCTAATTTTTCTAAACTCTGTTGGATGCCTGTCGGTGGAAGTGAGAGGAGTTCAGCCAACTGACGAACCCGAATCCCATCTTCACCTGCCACAAACAAGAGCGCTTCTATTTCTGCTAAAGTACTCATCTTTCCTCTCTATCAAGTCTAGCTTTGTGCCTCTTGACTTTCTTCCTTCTTTTCCATGAGATAGATATCTCCGAAACTCTCCTCTTGAACGAGGATCAGTTCCTGGGTTTTGATTAACTCTAGGGTCGCCAAAAAGAGGGTAATGACCTCTTGGACATTCTGGGCTTCCTTGAACAAATCCTGCAAACGCAACTGGTCTCGTCCAGACAAGGACTCTTTTACGATGACCATCATGTCCTCAATCTTATACTCATCCCGCAAGATGGTCGTGTGGTTCTGTGCGAACTCCTCTTTTTTCTTGGCTAGGATATTTGAAAAAGCCAAAAAGAGGTCAATAGTTGTCTTGTCATGCACAAGCTCCGCATCCTCGTAAATCAACTCTGTTGGCGCTTTGGAATAGTACTGGGCCCGATCTTGGTGCTTAGCCTCCAAGTGCTCACCCAAGAGCTTGAACTTGCGGTATTCTTCGATTTGAGAGAGAAGGTCCTGCTCTAGGTCATCCTCCAAGTCTGTCACTTCTGCTACCTTTGGAAGAAGCTTGCGACTCTTGATCAGCATGAGCTGACTAGCCATAACCATATACTCGCCCGTTACTTCCAGACGCATGGCCTGCAGAGTTGAGACATAGGCTAGATACTGTTCGATAACTTCTGTAATAGGCACATCGTAGATATCCATCTGGTACTTAGAAACCAAGTGCAAGAGTAAGTCCAGTGGCCCTTCAAAATCTTTTAATTTAATATCCATTATCTATATTTTTCTAAGGTCAGGACTGTTTTTAATCCTAATTTTTTTGCAATTTCGTACAAATCGACCTTGTTTTCTATCTGTCTTAGAATGAACTGTTCCCGTAGGGCTTGGGCTGATAGTTCTGGGAAACCTTTCTCCTTGACAAAGGACTCCAGCTGACGAAAGGCCCACTGACGAGAATAGACTTTCCCTCCCCTTTCAAAGAGATAGGTCTGCCCCATCAAGGGTTCTAGCTCTGGAATCAAGGTCGTGGGTATGGTGACAATCCTCTGTTGGGAAGTCTTGTTAATTCGCAACACCTGAAAATCCAGATTGATATCTGCAACCTTTAGGGCTAAAATCTCACTTGGCAAGAGCCCTAGTTCCAAGATAAGAAGCGCAAGCAAGCGTCCCTCTGGATAATTACTTTCCTGCCAAAAAGACTCTAGGTCTATCAGTTCTGGCTTTTCGGTCTTCTTTTCAGCTTGTTGGGCTAATTCCAAGCGGTAAAAACTGTCCACCTCTCCTCTTTGATAAAGAAAGTAGAGAAATTGGTTACAGGCAGAAAGTTTCCTTTTCTGGGCACTCATTTTTAGATTGGCTAGCTGGGATTGGTAAATCTTGAGACTGGTCTCAGAGATTCGCTCCCCTACCATATCTAAAAATTGCTCCAGATCATACCTGTAAGACTGCTTTGAATTGGCAGACAAGCCCTGCTTTTTCTCTAAAAAGGCTGAAATCCTATCTCTCATTTGCATCGAATCTCATATTCCTTACTAAAGTCGTGCAAGAGGGCATTAACTGCCTTGAGGATGGACTTACGCGTGATGATTCCTTGGAAAATTCCTTCATCATCTACCACTGGCAAGAAGGGTTCATCTACCAGTTTATGGAGGACTTCAGTGATGTTATAGTCTGGAGCGACGACTGCCACATCTGTCTTGGTCATATTGACGATGTCTGTCGTTGCCATCTGTTCATCCGTCAAACCTTGCTCCATTTGATAAGCCAAAATGTCTCTCAGACCAATGGTTCCGACAAAGCGTTTGTCAAAAGTCACAACAGGGATACGGGTATAGGTGATTTGACTCAATACCAAAATTGCATGGTCAGCGTTATGGGTATCAATCAAGGCTGCTAGATTCTCAGCAGGGGTAAGAAAAGTCTCTTCCTGCTCCAATAAAAATGCTTCAAATTCCTTGGCAATCATCGAGCAAACTCCTTGGACAGACCTGGATAAACCTCATGATCACGTGTCAAAAAGTCTACTTTAAAATAGCTGTCATCAATCTCCACACGGGCATAGAGGCATTCTCTGATGGTTCCTCGTGGTTGGCTGATGGAGCCTGGATTTAAAAAGAGTGTTTTGCCTTCCATCCAAGCATTTGGCACATGTAAGTGACCATAAAGACAGATGTCCGCTTCTTCTTCCTGAGCCCAGTAGTCCAACTTTTGAAAGTTGAAATTGATATCAAACAAGTGTCCATGGGTCTGGATGATTTTGGTCGGACCAAGTTGAGTCACCAAACGTTCTGGATAACCAGCATAAAAGTCCATGTTGCCTTTGACGACATGGATGCCCTCCCAGAGCGGAGAGTCTGGACGGAGTTCTGAGTCACCATCGTGAAAAATGGCATCAACTTTCCCCAGATAGCAGTCACGAATTTCTTCCACAATCAAGCTATCGCCATGGGAGTCACTCATTACAATGATGGTTTGCTTTGCCATGATGGAAATACCTCCAAAAGTTTCTTAACGGCTAAGGCACGGTGGGATTGGCTATTTTTTTCTTCAAGGGTTAATTCAGCTGCTGACTTGCCTGTCTCTCGCACAAGGAAGAGGGGATCATAACCAAAACCATTCTCCCCCTTGGGTTCAAAGTTGATATAACCTGGCCAGTCAGCTTCGACAACCAAGCTTTCCTTGTTTGGACTAGCTACGACTAGGGTTGTGTGGAATTGAGCCGAACGGTCCTTGAGTTCAAAGACCATGGCCAATTCGTGCAAGAGTTTGGCATTGTTTTCACGGTCGGTTGCTCCCACACCTGCAAAACGGGCTGACCAGACTCCTGGCAAACCGCCGAGGACATCGACTTTGAGACCTGAGTCATCTGCTAGCACCATCTTGCCTGTTAATTGGGAAATGGTTTCTGCTTTGAGGCGGGCATTTTCTTCAAAGGTCATACCTGTTTCAGCTACTTCAGGCAAATCTGGATAGTCATTGAGATTTTCCACATCGTAGCCTAACTTGTCAAAGATAGCTCGGAATTCCTTGGTCTTTCCTTCGTTACGAGTCGCAATGAGCAGAGTTTCTCTGACCTTGCTAGTTTCAAAGAAGGTTTCCACTTCAACTCCTTCTTTAGGCAATTCGACATGCAAAAGCTGTCCATTTTCAATCAAGAGCAGGGCACCCTGACGTTGGATGACTTCTAGATTGCGGCCTGCTTCAGCATTTAAAATCTCAACGATAAAGGAGAGCAGACGGAAGTTAGAAGACCAGCGCATCACCGTTATCGTAATCGGAAAGCCATTTTCCTCGTCACGAAAAATCCGCGCTAAATCCATAAAATCAAGCTCGAGAGAATCTTTGATAAGGCTATAGATGCCTCCATAGACATCCCAGACACCGACATACCAGTCCTGGTCATCCTTGTATTCATAAATTTTATTTGTCATAATGTTACATGCTCCACATGAATCTCTTTTTCCAGCCATTCTTCCCCAATCTGGGCAAAACTTTGGCTACTGGCTGTTGTGTAAAAACGATGTTGAAGAGGCCCCGCATCTCGGCTACGATTGATTTCAAAATAGTTCAGTAAAACCGAGATATCCCGTACACACTCTGCTCCACTATCGATGAGTTTTACATCTGGTCCCATGACATTTTGGATGATGGGGCGAAGGAGCGGGTAATGGGTACAACCCAGAATCAAGCTATCCACCTTGCCGACCAAGGGACGCAGGGTTTCATAAACCACTTTCTTGGTTACACTAGTTGATAAGGCACCAGATTCAACCAAGGGGGCAAACTTGGGACAGGCCAAACTTTCCACCTGTAAGTCTGGATCCAAATCATGGATTTTCTGACGGTAGATGTCTGATTGTACCGTCATGGGAGTTCCAATCACCCCGATTTTCCCACCTTGACTGGACTTGATAGCTGCCGAAGCTCCTGGCAAAATCACACCTAGAACGGGAATGTCTAGTTTGGCCTTGATTTCTTCCCAGACGACCGCAGTCGCAGTATTACAAGCAATGACAATCATCTTGACATCCTTGGTCAAGAGAAAGTTGACCAACTGCCAAGTATATTCACGAATTTGCTCAGCAGGGCGGGGACCATAGGGTGCCCGTGCCGAATCTCCAATATAGACGATTTCTTCATGGGGAAGCTGGCGCATGAGCTCACGAACAACAGTCAAGCCCCCGACACCCGAATCCAAAAAACCAATTGGTCGATTATCCATACAGTCTTCTTTCTAGTCTTTTTTCTGATTGATAGTTCATCATGATTCCTTGTCCTGAACGATCGGATAGACAGCTTGATAAAATGTCAACTTCCTCTCTCTTAATCATAATCAAATATCAATAGAATGCAAGGAAAAAGTCTTATCATTGAGAACTATTGAACATAGTGAGAAGTCTGGAACTTTCATCCCAGACTTTTCCTATTTATTTCTTTTTATTGTTAGCAAGGGCTGCTTTTTGTTGGCGGATGATTTGGTGGTAAACTTGTTGTACCTTGGCTTCGCTTGGTTTTTGACCATTTGCGCTCAAGAGAGCACGAACTGCCTCAGCATTCAAACGTGGGTTGTCCGCAAATTCTTTTTCAATTTGCTTACGAACCAAGTACATACCTCCAAGAGCTCCTCCTAGAAAAGCTAGCACAATCAAGATAATTGCTAAAAGTAAATCCATTCTTTTTCTCCTGTTTCTTTTTGAGTCTTCTATATTATACCATAAAGTGACTTTCCTGACTAGTTTGTTTTACGCTTTCAAGAGGGGGTTAAGCCAATTCTAAGCTAGTCTTACAATCAGATTGAACTATGAAATTACGAATAATTCCACCCTTTCCTCTCTTTCTTCTACTATTTTAAGAAAAAACAACAGCAAATATGTATCTTGCTAAAAAGCTCTTGACAAATGCTAAACGACCATTAGAATGGGAAGTGAGGAGATAAATAGAAACAAATTAAACGGGACTGCTTTATAAAATGTAAGCGGTTTCGAATAAACAAAGGAGGGTTTTATGAAAAAACACTTTTGGGAGAAATCCTGTCGCTATAGCATCCGCAAGCTGACGGTTGGGACTGCTTCTGTTTTGCTGGGGGCTATTTTTCTAGTCAACCATACTGTAGCTGCAGACAGTGTTGAGGTCAAGCAAACTGAACCAACCTCTGTCGAAGCTATCACTAAGCCTGATAGTGAACCCAAAGCAGCTGAAGCGACTGAAACTACAAATCCGTCTCTAGCCGAAAGTCCAGTAGTTTCCGAAAGCAAGCCAGCTAACGAGACTCAAAAGACAAATAGTCAAGCTAGTGAAGAAGCCATTGTTGAAGCCAAAGAAAATAAGGAACCTGAAAAAGCAGATCAGCCGGTGACAAAGCAAGAAAACTATCAACTCAACTACGATCAACCAACAGCTCCCTCCTATGATGGATGGGAAAAACAAGCCCTTCCTGTCGGAAATGGAGAAATGGGAGCCAAGGTTTTCGGACTCATTGGGGAAGAGAGAATCCAGTACAACGAAAAGACCCTCTGGTCAGGAGGACCACAACCTGATAGCACCGACTATAACGGAGGAAACTACAAGGATCGCTACAAGGTCTTAGCAGAGATACGTAAAGCCCTCGAAGCTGGTGACCGCCAAAAAGCAAAACAGCTAGCTGAACAAAATCTAGTTGGACCAAACAACGCCCAGTATGGACGTTACCTAGCCTTTGGAGATATCTTCATGGTCTTTAATAACCAGAAGAAAGGACTAGATACTGTAACTGATTATCATCGTAATCTAGACATCACCGAAGCCACTACGACCACTTCTTACACCCAAGATGGGACGACCTTCAAACGCGAAACCTTCTCCAGTTATCCTGATGATGTCACTGTAACCCACTTGACCAAAAAAGGAAACAAGACACTTGACTTTACCCTTTGGAACAGCTTGACAGAAGACTTGCTTGCTAATGGCAACTACTCTTGGGAATATTCCAACTATAAGAATGGTCATGTCACTACAGATGCAAACGGAATCCTTCTAAAGGGAACTGTCAAAGATAACGGCCTCCAATTTGCATCCTATCTAGGAATTAAAACGGACGGAAAGGTGACTGTTCAGGACGAAACTCTAACCGTCACAGGCGCAAGTTATGCAACCCTCTATCTCAGTGCCAAGACTAACTTTGCTCAGAATCCAAAAACCAACTATCGAAAAGACATTGACCTCGAAAAAACAGTTAAAGGGATTGTCGAAGCAGCTAAGGCCAAAGACTACGAGACACTTAAAAAGGCCCATATCAAGGACTATCAAAGTCTCTTTAACCGCGTTAAACTAAATCTAGGCGGAACCAAGACTACTCAAACGACAAAAGAGGCCCTTCAAGGCTATAACCCAGAAAAAGGGCAAAAATTGGAAGAACTCTTCTTCCAATATGGCCGATATCTACTCATCAGTTCGTCTCGTGATCGGACAGATGCTCTTCCTGCCAACCTCCAAGGAGTCTGGAACGCTGTAGACAATCCACCTTGGAACGCTGACTACCACCTCAATGTCAATTTGCAAATGAACTATTGGCCAGCTTACATGAGCAACCTTGCTGAAACTGCCAAGCCAATGATCAATTACATTGATGACATGCGCTATTATGGCCGTATCGCTGCCAAGGAATACGCAGGTATCGAATCCAAAGACGGACAAGAAAATGGTTGGCTGGTCCACACTCAGGCGACACCATTTGGCTGGACTACTCCAGGCTGGAATTACTATTGGGGTTGGTCGCCAGCTGCTAATGCCTGGATGATGCAGAACGTTTATGACTACTACAAATTCACCAAGGATGAGACCTATCTCAAAGAAAAGATCTATCCTATGTTGAAAGAGACTGCCAAGTTCTGGAACTCCTTCTTGCACTATGACCAGGCCAGTGACCGTTGGGTGTCTTCTCCATCCTACTCACCAGAACACGGTACCATCACCATCGGAAATACCTTTGACCAATCGCTAGTCTGGCAGCTATTCCACGACTACATGGAAGTTGCCAACCATCTGAAAGTCGACCAAGACTTAGTCACAGAGGTCAAGGCTAAATTTGACAAACTTAAACCACTTCACATCAATAAAGAGGGCCGTATCAAAGAATGGTACGAAGAAGACAGTCCGCAATTCACCAATGAAGGGATTGAAAATCACCACCGCCACGTTTCCCATCTAGTTGGTCTCTTCCCAGGTACGCTCTTTAGCAAGGACCAGGCTGAATACCTAGAGGCTGCGCGTGCTACCTTGAATCACCGTGGAGATGGGGGGACTGGTTGGTCTAAGGCCAATAAAATCAACCTCTGGGCTCGTCTGCTGGACGGTAACCGTGCCCATCGCTTACTCGCTGAACAGCTCAAGTACTCAACTCTAGAAAACCTTTGGGATACCCACGCGCCTTTCCAAATCGACGGAAACTTTGGAGCGACCAGTGGGATGGCAGAAATGCTTCTCCAATCACACACTGGCTATATTGCACCATTGCCAGCCCTTCCAGATGCATGGAAAGACGGTCAAGTTTCTGGCTTGGTTGCCCGTGGTAACTTTGAAGTCAGCATGAAGTGGAAAGATAAAAACCTGCAAAGCTTGTCCTTCCTTTCAAATGTCGGTGGAGACCTGGTTGTAGATTATCCAAATATCGAAGCTAGCCAAATCAAGGTCAATGGCAAACCAGTCAAGGCAACGATCCTTAAAGATAATCGTATCCAGCTTGCAACGCAAAAAGGTGACGTCATTACCTTTGAACATTTCCCTGGCCGTGTGACCAGTCTGACAGCCGTTCGACAAAATGGAGTCACTGCCGAACTTACCTTCAACCAAGTAGAAGGCGCTACCCACTATGTCATCCAAAGACAAGTGAAAGACGAAACTGGCCAAACCTCTGCGACCAGAGAATTTGTAACCAATCAAACTAACTTTATCGACCGCTCACTAAATCCTCAACTCGCCTATACCTATACCGTCAAGGCCATGCTGGGAGAAGTTCCTACCCAAGTATCTGAACAGGTCACTGTAGAAACTCCTAGTGAATTGATGGATGATCGGGATAGTCGTATCCAGTACGGAGCCGCCTTTGGAAACTGGGCAGACTCAGAATTATTTGGAGGAACTGAGAAGTATGCGGACCTTTCAAAAGGAGACTACTCAGACGAAGATCTCACTGCAACCATTCCTTTCAATGGTGTTGGTATCGAAATCTATGGACTGAAATCGTCCGAACTAGGTCTTGCTACTGCTAAAATTGATGGCAAAGAGGTCGGCGAACTTGATTTCCATACTGCTGGGGCAACTGAAAAAGGTAGCCTCATCGGCCGCTTCACAGGATTGTCAGACGGACCTCATACATTGACTCTTAGCGTTAAACGTGAGCACAAAGGACGTGGTAGTGAGCGCTCGAAAATTTCCTTAGACTACTTCAAGGTCCTATCTGGAAAAGGAAATACGATTGAAAAAATGGATGATCGTGATTCGCGCATCCAGTATGGTTCCCAGTTTAAGGACTGGTCTGACCCTGAACTCTACGGAGGTACGGAAAAATACGCTGACATCAACAATAGCGACTCTAGTGCAGCTTCAGAAGCTCAGGCAACTATTTCCTTTACAGGGACGGGTATTCGTATCTTTGGCTTAAAGAGCCTCGCTCTTGGACGAGCACGTGTTACACTAGATGGCAAAGAAATGCCAAGTCTAGACTTCTACACTTCAGGTGCAACTGAAAAGAGAGCTTTTATTGGTGAATTTACAAACCTTACTGACGGTCCGCACACCCTGACACTACAAGTTGACCCAGATTCGCCAGAAGGTCGCAAGAAAATCTCTCTAGATTCCTTTGATATCATCAAAGCCCCTGCTATTGGTATAGATAGTCCAAGTATCGCACCTCTTAAGGAAAATGACAAAGAAATTTCCTTAACCCTACCATCTGGAGACTGGGAAGCCATCGCTGTAACTTTCCCAGGTGTCAAAGATCCTCTAGTATTGCGCAAAGTGGACGAAACGCATCTGGTTACAAGTGGGGATCAGACCGTGCTATCAATCCAAGACAATCAAGTTCAAATGCCAATCCCTGAGGCTACTGATCGACAAACTGGAAAAGCGATTGAAGCTTATGCCATTCAAGGAACTACCACAAGTAGCCCGGTCGTAGCTGTCTTTACTAAAAAAGATAAGAAGAAGGTTGACGAGAGCCAGCCAACTACAAGTAAGGGAGACGAACCAGCTCCTACTGTTGAAATTCCGGAATACACTAAACCTATCGGGACTGCAGGGCAAGAAGTGCCACCCACTGTAGAAAAGCCTGAATACACCGAACCTATCGGAACGGCGGGGCAAGAAGAGTCTCCTACTGTAGAAAAGCCTGAATACACCGAACCTATCGGAACGGCAGGGCAAGAGGAACCACCTACAGTGACAATTCCTGAATACACTGAGCCGATCGGAACGGCAGGGCAAGAGGAAGCTCCTACTGTTGAAAAACCTGAGTACACCGAGCCTATCGGAACTAGTGGGGATCAGGCTGCTCCAACCCTTAGCCTTCCTGATTATCCAGTTCGAGTCTTAAAAGATAAGGAAACTGGAGTAGAAATTATTGGTGGAGTCAGTGACCTAGAAGGAATTTCTCACATCTCTAGCCGACGTGTCCTAGCTCAAGAACTCTTTAGCAAGACCTATGATGCTTACGACCTACAACTGAAAAATCCAACAGATCATAGTTTGCAGCCAAAAAGCTCTGTCTTGGTTCGCTTGCCTATTTCAGCTAGCGTAGAAAAGGTCTATTATATTACTCCGACCAAGGAGTTGCAAGCCCTTGATTTCGACGTTCGAGAAGGAAAGGCAGAATTCATCACTAGTCATTTCAGTACCTATGCTGTCGTCTATCAAGCTGCTGGAACAGCCCCTAGTACAGATGAAAAACCAAGTACTTCAGATGCAGAAACCTTGGCACACGAGGCTGAACAACCTTCAACTAGTCCTAGCCTTGCTAAAGCTGGAAATCATTCTCCTAAAGAACAACTTCCAGCAACAGGAGAAGCGTCCAACCCACTCCTCTTCTTAGCAGGACTCAGCCTAGCCCTTACAGCCACTTTTATGTTAAAAGGAAGAAAGGATGACTCCAACTAACCTTTAAACACACAAAAACAGGATGAAGATCACCTTCATCCTGTTTTATTTTGTCATCAAAAGTTATGTTTACAGCAGGTATAAAAAGGTTAAGGTCAAGAGACTTGCTAGAAGCCCAACTCCCCAAAAGAAGAAGTCAACCTTCCACTCGCTCCAAGGATTGCCCTTGCCTGAGAATCCTCCAAGCTCAAAATGGTGATGCACAGGTGTCATACGGAAAATACGCTTTCCACCACTAAGTTTGAAGTAGGTAACCTGCATCATAACAGAGCTTGTCTCAAAGACATATATAATCCCAATCAGTAAAAGGGTCCATTCTTGGTGGAGGGCCATAGAGATTGCTGCCAACATCCCCCCTAAAGCCAAACTCCCAACGTCCCCCATGAAGACCTTGGCAGGCTTGTGGTTAAAGACGAAGAAACCTAGCAAACCACCAATCATGGCAAGAATCACAAGAAGGATATCCAGTTGATTTTGCATATAAGCAATCACACCGTAGGCCGATAAGCTAATCACCACGGAAATACTGGCTAAGCCGTCGATCCCGTCAGTCAGATTCACCGCATTTGAAAAGCCAACTAGCCAGAAAAGGGCAAAGAAAATATAGAAAATGCCCAGATGTACTTGGTAGCCAAAGACTGAAAGCATGTCGCCACCACGCTCATAAAAGAGGTAGAAAATCACTCCTCCAAGGAGCTGAAGAGCAAGTTTTTGCTTGGGATTTAAGCCTTCGTTGATTTTACGAAAGACCTTGAGGAAATCATCCAAAAAACCTACCAAACCATACAAAACCAAGATAAACAAAATCATGCCAACATTGTTGGTCAATTGTTGGGTAAGGAGAGCAACCAGAAAGCTCACAACAACTGCAACAATCAGGAAGACAAGACCTCCCATGGTTGGAGTCCCAGCTTTAGCTTGGTGTTGCTTGACATCCTCGTGCATCTGCTGACCCGTAATCTGTGCTTTTCGATAAAATCGGATAAAGGCTGGAATACCTATCAAGGTCAATAGAAAGGCTAGAACTCCAGCACTAATGGAACTAATCATCTTAATCTCCTAAAGTTATTTTCATTTTTTTAATGTCTTTGAGGGCTGTATTGGCACGGACACTTTGTTTCTTGACCGTTTTGCCACTACCTTCCCACTCGACTTCTATATTCAGCCATTTAGCAAATGTTTGCACATTTTCATCTGTCCAGCCGTACATATCAGGCATTTCTTCGACCTTATCTGACAGGATCAAGATCTGCTGATTGGCTTCCAAATTATCTCCTTCAGAAACCGAGAGTTCCTTGATCTTGGTTCCTGTTCCGATAACAATTGGTTGGACCAGGTTTCGGCGCAATTCTTCTGCTAGGTCACCCGGAGTAAAGTCTTTGGTAGCCGGCATAGCATAGCTTGTCGTCTTGCTGACCTGATCCAAGTTCTTGGCAGTTGACTGAAGATTGAGGGATTCTTTCATAGCTGAAGCCCGCTCCAAGATTGGGTTGGCAAATTCTCCCAATTGGATACCTGAATAATGTTCAGGCTGTTGAACCGTTACATACAAGATAAAATCAGGATTTTCGGCAGGGTTCATAGCCACAACTGAGAAAATGTTGTTGGTAGAACCAACCAAGTAGCCTCCATTTTTCTCGTCAGCGATTTCGGCTGTACCAGACTTGAGGGCTACATTCTGACCTGGAACATTGACATTTGGTTTTCCTGTACTGTGGTTGTACATGGTACCGTAGACAGGATCTGTTCCGACCATGACCATGTGCTCCCGAGTAGAGGACGCTGCTGTTTTTGACACAGGATTTCCGACAATTTCCTTTTGAGACTTACGAACAGACTGGTCATTTGGATCATAGAGGGCACTGATAAATTTCGGCTCCAACATAACCCCATCGTTGGCAATAGCTGTAAAAGCACGAAGCATCTGGGTCTGGGTAACAGAAATCCCTTGTCCAAATGAACTCATGGCGATATTGACAATGTTGTCAGCAGGCAATTGACCTGTGTACTCATCTGCCAGACCAAAACGGGTCGGTACCCCAAACTTAAAACGGTTGAGGTAGTCCAGCCAGGTTGCATCCCCCATCTTTTGCTCAAGCAAGGTCATTCCGATATTACTTGAGTGAGCAAATCCTTGAGAGAAGGTCATGGTGCCACCACTAGTCAATCCTTCATTGACGTCCCAGTCTCGAATGGTCGCATCTGCTATTTTCAATTCACTACTGTTAAAGTACTCGCCACCAGGGAAGGTATTGTTGTCAATAGCCGAAGCCAACATCATCACCTTCATGGTTGACCCTGGCTCGTAGTTACTTTGATAGAGGATATCACGCCAGACAAAGTCTTTTGTGATGCCATCCTTGGTATCTGCATTAAAGGTCGGCCGTTGGGTCGTAGCCAGGATTTCCCCTGTTTTAGCGCTAACCAAGGTAGCCGTCATATACTTGCCTTTTACTTTTTCCTGGAAGGCATCCATCTGGGTTTCCATAAAGGATTGCAAGGGACTAGAAAGGGTTGTGTAGACATCTTTTCCATCTACTGTTTGTTGGGAAGCTTGATCTGTACCCGGAACAATATTTCCCAGACGATCTTTCTCATAGGTGATGATCCCATCTGTACCCGCCAGAATGTTATTTAAAGAACTCTCCAATCCAGATGTCCCAATCAAACGTTTGGTCCCATCCTCATTTTCATGGAGTTGCGCTAAACCGATAAAGGAAGAAGCAAACTGTCCATTGGGATAACTGCGGTTAGGGCTAGTTGTAAAGTCAACTCCCTCAACGCCAGCTGTTTTAAGGTCATTTTTAATAGCCATCATATTGGCATAGGTGATCCCATTTCCCTTGGTACCAAAAGACACCTGTTTTAGATCTGGCTGAGAAAGTTGTTCCTTGACATAAGACTCCTCCATATCGAGGTATTTATGGAAAATTTCAGCTACCTTATTAAATTGAGAATCTTCTACATAGAGAATTTTGCCTGTTGCTGACTTGTAGGTCTTGTCAATAACAGCATAGATATTATAAGAAGTTGCATCCTCAGCAATAGGCGTTCCATTACGATCGTAGATGGTCCCCCGCTTGGCTGGAATCGTCTTGGTTGTTTGGTGAACCTTTTTGGCCTCTTGAACCAAATCCTTACCAAATTTTTTACCCGTTCCGATAATAACCGCAAAGTTCACCAAAAAGACAGCGAAGAGTATGACAGCCAATAAACTCAGGCTTTTCCCTACTCTTCTGCGGTTTTCTTCTGGAGATTTACGATTACGAACGGCATAACGGATGATTTTTTCTTTCCACTGTTTCATTTCTTACTCCGTTGCTCGGATATTTTCGTTATTCAGCTGCAAATCCTTAGAGTTTGCAATTTCTTTCAAACGTTCTGAACGAATCAATTCATTAACCTCTTGCTTGGCATCGTCGAGCTCTGTTTTCTTTTCTTCGATTTGAGCATTGACCTTGGTCAATTCATTCTGAACTTGTAATAGCTTGGTCTGCATAAACACAACGCTAATTGCCAGGATAATCATTGTTGCAGCAATCGAAACATAGAAGGCCTTTTCCACACGTGAAAAACCTTTAAACTTCGTTTGCAATAACTGGCTTGTTTTTTCGATTCTTTCTGCCATGTTTTTCCTCTTACTTGTGAATTTTTCTAGCCACGCGCAACTTGGCTGAATGCGAACGGTTGTTGGCTTCTAGCTCTTCAGCACTTGGCAAGATTGGCTTGCGGGATACCAATTCCATCTTGGGCTTAAGGTCATCTGGAATGAAGGGCAAGCCTTTGGGAACTTCCACTGTTGAAGCTTCTTTAAATAGTTGCTTGGTCAAGCGGTCTTCCAGCGAATGGAAGGTAATGACCGAGATTCTCCCATCTAGAGCCAGCATGTCCATAGCCTGCTGGATGGATTCATCTGCTGCACCCAGCTCATCATTGACTTCGATTCGGATAGCCTGAAAAATCTGCTTGGCAGGGTGCCCCTTTTTCTTGAGTTCCTTGGCAGGCTTGGCAGACTTGATAATCTCTGCCAACTCCGTCGTCGTCTCAATGGGTTTCACCTCACGCGCTTGCTCAATCTTACGAGCAATCTGTTTAGAAAACTTATCCTCACCATACTTGAAAAAGATCCGAACCAAGTCATGATAGTCATAATGATTGACCACCTCATAGGCCGTCAGACTAGCTTCCTGATTCATCCGCATATCCAGTGGCGCATCCTTTTTATAAGAAAAGCCACGCTCACGCTGATCCAGCTGAGGACTGGACACTCCCAAGTCATAACAAATTCCATCAATTTCCTGGACACCAGCCTCCTGCAAACGTGCCTGCAAATGACGGAAGTTATCCTTGATAAAGGTTACCATCCCCTTTTCGATATAGGGTGCCAACCGTTTTTGCGCATTGTCAATGGCATTCTGGTCCTGGTCAAAGGCATAGAGATGCCCTTTTTCGCTCAATTTACTTAATAAATATTCGCTATGGCCTGCTCCGCCTAAGGTCGCATCAACGTAGGTACCGTCAGGTTTTACGTCAAGCATATCAATCGTTTCATGAAGCAAGACCGTTACATGATGAAATTCTTTTGTCATATCCTATCTATTTTACCACAAATCTGACCAGCTTGCACTTGTCAGACAAGGCTAAGTTTCTTCGAAAAAAATTCTCAAAAATATGTCATATATACTTGACATCTCATCTCCAAAAGAATACAATATAGTCAAATATATACGACACATCAGAAAGGAGACCCTATGAATCGTGTGAAAGAATTCCGCAAGGAACTGGGCATTTCTCAGCTCGAGCTCGCCAAAGATATCGGTGTCTCGAGACAGACCATCAACATGATTGAAAACGACAAGTACAATCCAACCCTGGAACTCTGTCTCAACCTCGCCCGCAGCCTCCAAACTGACCTCAACAGTCTCTTTTGGGAAGACGATTTTTAAAAAAGGAGCAAACAAATGAAAAAAGAAACTCTCACTGACAAACTCATCAAACGCACATACGGCATTTCTGGCCCCCTTGACGAACACAAACGGCGCGAGGCCGATCGTATCGGGAATCAGGTCTTTATCGTTCTCTTTTATCTCATGATATTTGGCAACCTCATCCCCTTTGTCCTTGCTTATAAATACCCACAAATTGTCGCTATCGGCTATCCTCTCGTGGTGTTTGGCATTTCGATGATGGCTGCCCTCTATGTGGTCTCTCAAACCAAGAAAACGGGCATCACAGCTATTGATCCCGAAATGCTGAGTCAAAAAGAAAGCAAACAGCTACATCTTCCGGGTCTAAAAGCCGGTCTAATCTATGGCATGGGCATGTTCTTTGGAATACCGCTTCTGAATGTCCTAACCGATGATAGCAAGGATTATCTTGGTTCTCTTTTAAATACAGGGCATTTTGTATCAACTATCCTAGCTACCCTCTTCTTCGGAGCAAGCATACAGCTTCTCATCTCCCGTCGCATTGCAAAAACTAAGAAAGATCAAGATGAGGATTAGGAGGTACCTATGAAATCACTAGTAACTTTACTAATCAGTCACATTTTTGTCAGCATCTTTAGATTATACCTTGAAAAGTTCTTGAAGGGAGGAAAATTCCTGAAATGTTGAATTTTGGAGTTAAACAATAAAATAACTAAAAAATTTTTTAAAATCACTTGATTTTTATCTAGTAATATGCTAGACTATATATATCTAGTAAATCACTAGATATTATCTAGTGATTTACTAGTACGATTTGGTATGTTTCTAGCATATCTGAAAATAAATATTTATTGGAGGTCAAATTTATGGCTGTTACGTATAGCGTCGCTCTCCCGGTAGTCGGGATTGATATTTGCTCAGCAAAAGAAGTTCTGGATGCGCACTTAGAGAAAGCTAACGAGGTCGGTTCTGTATACTTCAGCACGAGTAACAGAATGGATCCTAAAAAACTTACGAAAGTAAGTAAAATATTGCTTGTGAGTAAAGAATTTACTTATATTGCTGATTTGGTACTTTACCAATATTTTAATAAAAAATCAGCTCCTTTGGATGCTGCCGTTTATGCTCCAAGCTTGTTTGCAGACGATCAAGATTATCACTGGCTGAAACTTAAAAATATCAGGGAAATTAGCTTGGATGAATTGAATACTTTTCAAATGATAAACAAGGAAGCCCAAAAAAAATACGATGGTGTTGGGAACTATGTTGAAAATACAGGACGCTTGCAAGTGTTCTATGCAAAAAAAATAAGCTAATTGTAACCAACAACTAGAAAAGAGCATTTCGTTTATACGAGATGCTCTTTTATCTGTAAAATTTCTAGCTTATTAAACTAGAAACTCAGATTTGATGGCCCGAATCAAGTTTTCCCTAGTATTTCTAACAATCTGTATTATTTTTAGCTTGATTTACTTCTATACTCTCTATCAACTCTTTAAAGAAGTCAATCAAAAATCGCTCATTTAGGAGGTTACTCCCATGAAAAAAGAAGATTTCACCACTCGCTTACTCAAATTATTCTTTCACATACAAGGCCCTTTTGATGAATGCCGTCAAGAGATGATTTACAAGGCTTGTGCCCGTGCCTTGATTCAAATCGTTTACTCCTCCCTCCTACTCTTCTTGTTCTATCTCCTATTTGGACGCTTCATAGAGTTGGTTCGAGATGCCATGCCCTACCTCTATTTTGGACTTATCTTCGTCCTCGCATCTAGGGCGAGACTAGCAGTTCGCGACTTACATTTAGACAAGGATGACCAGTCCGAAATCCATCACAAAAGCTACAGCAAAAGCCAAATCAGCCTTCGTAGTTGGGGTGTATTCATCAGCATTCCAATTAGCTTGTTTGTCTTATCAGCCTTTCACAAACTCTTTGTTCAGCATCTCCCCCTCGACACCTTTTGGGGCAATCTCTCCCAGTTCGATAAAATGCTCCCTTTACTAGTGTTGGGATTGGGTATTGGTGCCATCTTTGGAACCATGACCTATGCCTTTTTATCGGAACACGTTAAAAAATAGAGCAAGATTCGCTAATTTCTCATTTTATAGGCAAAGAATCCCACCTAGTTCATTCTAGGTGGGATTTCCACTTCAATTCATAGGATATTTTCCAAAATATCTACTGACCCTCGTCACCAATTCTCCCACTGGGTTTCAACCTTGACATCGCCATAATTGCTTGGCGAGTACTTGCTGTCATAAATCGAACACCAGTCCTTCAAGACTTTCTGGTTGACAATTTCGTCGTAGTAAGAATCCAAATCCTTGGCAGTGATACCGTACTGCTCTAGATAGGATTTCACTTGGGCCTCGTCTTCGATATAAGTTTCCGATCTATTTTCATAAATCAGAATTTTTTTAACTAATACTTTTTTCTTAAATTCGTAATGAATAACAAAGTTAATTTTTTCTCCTGAGTTAGCATATCTTTCAAACCAAATATTTACACCTTTACTACTACCATCAAAATTAAACCGTAGTTCTAAATTCTTCACATCGCTTCCAAGAGAAGAATCATCGTATGTTATTATTGATTCATACTTATCCGTTTCATTCATATTCGAATCATAAAGCTTTCGATTTTTTGCTGTCACATTTTTTAAGTCTTTGAAGTTATAATGGCCCAAATAATTTTTTGCTGTTTCTTGGTAAATCTCATCAAAAATGTTTTTAGGTTGATGGATAAAAAAGTAGAAACAGGATAATACAATTAGTAAGAATAACGCTACTAGACCGAGGATTTTCTTCATGTTATCACCAATTCTCCCACTGGGTTTCAACCTTGACATCGCCATAGTTGCTCGGTGAGTACTTACTGTCATAAATGGTACACCAGTCCTTCAAGACTTTCTGATTGACGATTTCGTCGTAGTAAGAATCCAAATCCTTAGCAGTGATACCGTACTGCTCTAGGTAGGATTTCACCTGAGCTTCGTCTTCGATATAACTATCCTCATTTCCTGATATCACAATCTGAATTGACTTTGTGATTGTTTTAGTATTTGGATTATATTTGTTGACCATCCATAGCTTCGTACCATCAGCTATTTTTCTCTCAAATGAAACAAACAGTTTACTATACGCTTTCTCAAAATTAAATCCAACTCTCAGTTCAAGATAATCCTCCAGAAGAGTCTTATACTTCCCTAAAGGGCTATATTTAAAATAATCTCCATCACTTGGCCAGACATCATCAATTTCAAAGCCATCTATGTTTCTTAAAATATTATTTGACCGATAGGTTTTCTCCGTCTCCTGATAAATCTCATCAAAAATGTTTTTAGGTTGTCTAGTAAAAAAGTAGAAACAGGATAATACAATTAGTACGAAAGACACTACTAGACCGAGGATTTTTTTCATGCTATCACCAATTCTCCCACTGGGTTTCAATCTTGACATCGCCATAGTTGCTTGGTGAATACTTGCTGTCATAAATGGAGCACCAATCTTTCAGGACTTTCTGATTTACGATTTCGTCGTAGTAAGAATCCAAATCCTTGGCAGTGATACCATACTGCTCTAGGTAGGATTTCACTTGGGCCTCATCTTCGATATAAGTTTCCGTATCTGCTTTCTTCAAACCTATTTTGACAAATTTTTTCAAAACACGATCCTTACGAATATATTTATTCCATAAGCGAACTCTAACGTTTGGCCCGATTCGCTTTTCAAATGAGATTGAACTTAACTGTGTTTTTGTAGCAAAATTAAAACTAATTTCTACTTCAAAATACTCTTCTGGGGTATGGTCTTTATTATAGGTTCCAAACGGATAATATTTAGAATACTCTCCATCACTTGGCCAACCTGGACTAATTTCAAAGCCATCTATATGCCTTAAAATATTATTTGTTCGATAGGTTTTCTCAGTTTCTTGGTAAATCTCATCAAAAATGTTTTTAGGTTGACGGATAAAAAAGTAGAAACAGGATAATACAATTAGTACGACTACCGCTACTAAACTGAATATTTTTTTCATCATCATCCTCCTAATCTGCCACAGCCTCTAAACGATTTAAAAATGTGGATACTTCTGGGTATTTTTCCTCAATATACTCTTTAATAGATGCCTCACCCTTTCTCAGTATATACCCAGGCGCTACCCCTGCATAGATTGTGCCTTTGACCTCTTTCCAATCCTTATTTTTCAAAAATTCTTTCTCTCTATGAGAGGAGTCTTTTTGAAGGTCAGCATAGTAAGAAGATATAGCTTGGTCATAGGATTGCCCCTTCTGTATCCGACCGATAAGGTTGACCGAGTCTAGGTCTGCCTTGTAGTCATCTTCGCCGATGCTTGGCTTCATATCATTAGCGTTAAAGGTCGTGTCTCCCTCCCATCCCGAAAGATCCTTGACATGCTCTCTACCGCCATAGATATCAGATAACTGAAAACTGCTAGGATTTAGATGAGTAGCCATAGTAATGGATTGATGGGTAAAGTCTGCATGGCCAGCTCCATTGTTAGAGTAGGCCTTTAACTTACTGTCCCAAAATTGGTCAAAGTTACCTGAAGTACCATAAACTTTTTCGTATTTAAACTTGGCATTATTATAATCAATTTCGTTTTCTTTTATTTTTTCTATATTATCAATTTTCCCACCCGCCATCTCATGTTGCAATCTAAGGTTATAATACAGTTCTTTGGCCTTTTCTTCTTTCAATCCCAATTCTTTAAAAATTTCAAAAAGTGGTTTTTCTACTCTCATTTTTTCAACTGTAGATGGACTACTAACAACCTCATCATAAAAATAATTTTTTAAATAGCCTGCAGTCTCATCCCACTTTGATTCGTTGTAAGACGCTGCACCGACGACTCGCAAAAAGATATAGTCACGGAACTCTTGACTAGAGGTTGGGAACTTCTTGTCTATCCCTTGCTTGATGGTCAGGAGCTGCTTGGCTGTCTCTGCATCAAAGCCGTATTCTGCCATCATGGTCTGGACAAAGGCCTTCTCTTGACGACTGAGTTTCATATCCTTTGTGTCAGAATATGCAGTCAGGTAGTTGGCCCAAGTCAGGTCAGATGGGACTTTAAAGACCCCTGTTTTTGCATCCCAGCTCGTTTCAATCTGAGCTAGTCCACGACTCAACTGCACATCGATACTGTCTAGTTCATCGAAAAACCCTCCTGAGTAGCTATCATAGGCACGCAGGTCTTTCAAAATCGTTTCATAGACGCGTTTATTCGCATGATGTCCTCGCATAAGTTCCACATTGCTACGTCTCAATCTTCCCTTTTCTTCACTATCCATGGTCAAGCTAGAAAGAGATTGGTTGACTTCATCTAGATAGGCGATCATCTGCTCTTCCTGGCGGATCTTATCAAGCAGATCATCCTCCCGCCAACTCTTGCTGTCGACCATCGTTTGGTAGTCTTCTGGCAATTTCTTGATAGCTTGAGAGAAGGTTTCGGCATAGAGTTGTCCCCCTTTACTCAAGGGCAGTAGGACACTTGCAAAAAAACTTCTAGCCGAATCATAAGCGTCGCCCTTTAGACTCTCTGTATCCTCTGAAAACTTTTGAATGGCTGATTGCAAGTCTTGATAAGCCTCCACCTGAGATTGGCACATGGTTGCTACACTCGAACTTTGTAGTTGTGATTGTTCCAGGTACATATCAATGCCCATGTCGTTTCTCCTCCTCTCTTTCTAGTTCCTTACGTCTTTCATAGTAAACCGCATCCAAGTCTCCCTCTAACCGGAATTTTTCTTTTTTCAAATCATCCATGTGATAGCTGAGGTCCTCAAAGATTTGGTTTTTAAGTTGGTTTCTTTGCAGGAGCGTTTCTTCCAACTGCCCTGCATATCGGCTCTGATAGGCCGCCTCCCACAAATCACTTTGATAACGGTGGCTAGCTCTATCATATCCTTCAAAGGTTTCTATCAGTGCTTTGGTGCGGTAGTTCTCTTTTCCATTGTCTTCTAGCTGGTACAAGAGTTCCCGCTCTCTTTTCTTCAACTCATCTAACTTGCTCATGTATGACTCCCAAAACCATTGGCCGCAGCCTTATCTAGCGCTTCAAAATCACTCGCTACAGAGTGAAGTCGTTCGGAAGTTAGGGTGACAGCGGCTGTTATCTGACTAGCTAGATTTTGATCCTTTGTCAGACATTGATGAGCCTTGTTATTCCCTTGAAGGGTCGTTAGGTCATCTTGACTAGCCGCAGCGATTGCTGTTAACGATTGACAAGCATTTTTAAGCTGAGTCGCATATGTTTGCGCAAGATTTAGATCACTTTTTACTGTTGACATGACTGTTTCATCCTTTTTCCCATTCCCTTGTGATAAGTTTACTTCATTTAGCTATATAGGCCTATTATACCATGTTTCACAAAAGGAGCATCATTTTGTCCTGATTTATGTACAATTGTGTATTTTTTCAACAACTTCTCTCATCCGACTCGACGAAAATAGTAAAAACTGTTACAATGTAGAAAAAGAAAAGAGGCCCTCATGACCAGTGTATATGATTTTTCTGTTTTGAACCAAAATAACCAAGCAACTCCCCTGGAGAGCTATCGTGGCAAGGTTCTCTTGATTGTCAACACTGCTACTGGATGTGGTTTAACGCCCCAGTACCAGGGGCTTCAAGAACTCTATGAACGCTATCAAGATAAGGACTTTGAAATCCTAGATTTCCCTTGCAATCAGTTCATGGGACAAGCACCTGGCAGCGCAGAGGAAATCAATAGTTTCTGTAGCCTACACTATCAGACAACTTTCCCTCGCTTTGCCAAGATTAAGGTCAACGGCAAGGAGGCTGATCCTCTTTATGTTTGGCTAAAAGACCAGAAGTCTGGCCCGCTAGGAAAACGAATCGAATGGAATTTTGCTAAGTTTCTCATTGGCCGAGATGGGCAAGTCCTTGAGCGCTTCTCTTCCAAAACAGACCCCCAAACCATCCAAGAGTCTCTCCAAAATATACTCTAATTTCTTTTTAAAACGTATCCTTTCATTTAGTTTGAACCCTGAAAGGAGGCGTTTTTTCTTTAAAAAGTAACTGATTTTCTTTAATTTATATTTATTTTTTTGCTTTTTGCTCTTGCAATTCTTTCATTAATTTAGTATATTTGTTATATTAAAAGTTTTCAGTCATTTTAAGGGAGAAATGACCTTTTAAATTTTTTTATCTTAAAATGAAAGCGCTTTATAAACAGGAGGTAAGGTGGCTTACAAATTATCAGAGAGTTTTTTCATTAAATCAAGTTGTAACCAAGTCAGACTTGGGCTTGGGCAGTAGCTGACTGCCTTTCTAAAAACTAGGAGTATATTATGAATCGATACCTTTTTGAAAAAGGGCAAACATTTAGCATTCGGAAGTTGACTGTAGGTGTGGCATCTGTTATCGTCGGACTGGCATTTTTTGCTTCTGGAACCGTGCGTGCAGACGAAACGTCTCCTGCCACAACATCCAATTTAGATCAGCAAATGAAACAAGTAGCAGATATAGAAGAGACCAAGGTTGAACCAGTCAAAGAAGAAGACCGTGTAGAAGCTGAAAAACAAGAAACACCTGCTGCAGATACCAACAGTGCTGACTTGCTCCCTGAAGACATTCAGGACCGTGCCTATCCAGACACACCTGTCAAAGAACTCGATACGACTACTATCGTTGACCAGAAAGCTAGTCCAAAAGTAGAAACTAAGAGCATTCTAAAGGACAAGGAAGAAGCTCCAAAAGAAGCTGAGAACGGAAACCGTGCCATCATTAACGGTGGACAAGACCTCAAACACATCAACTACGAGGGACAACCTGCTACTGCTGCTACTATGGTTTACAGCACTTACAATGCAGGAGAACAACGCTACCTCGTTTCAGGCTCAGGTATCTTTGTAGCACCTAACCTGATCCTTACCGTTGCTCATAACTTCTTAGAGGCCAATAAAGAAACTGGCGAGGGTCACATTCGTGGTGGAAAATCTGCCCAGTTCTACTATAACGTTGGTTCAAACAGCGAAAAGAAAAACTCACTGCCATCTTCTGGAACTACGGTTTTATTCAGAGAAAAAGACATCCATTTCTGGAACAAGAAAGAGTTTGGAAAAGGCTATAAGAATGACCTTGCTCTTGTAGAAGCTCCTATTCCTCTTCCGATTGCTAGTCCAAACAAAGCAGCAACCTTTGCGCCTTTAGCGGAGCACAAAACACATCAGCCGGGAGAAGCCATCAGTACGATTGGCTACCCAACTGACTCAAGCTCAAAAGAACTGAAACAACCTATCCTAGCCGGTCAGCTTTACAAGGCAGATGGGACCATCCGATCTGTTGAATCCTACGATGATAAGGGAACGACTGGTATCACCTACAAAACCACTTCTGTATCTGGTTTGTCTGGTGGCGGGATTGTAGATAGCCAAGGAAAAGTTCTGGGGGTTCACCAACACGGAACCGTTGACAATGGTGTCGCTGAAAAAGATCGCTTTGGTGGCGGACTTGTCCTTTCACCTGAACAACTGAAATGGGTTAAGGACATGATTGCCAAACATGGTGTGAAAGGCTGGTACCAGGGAGACAACGGAAATCGTTACTACTTTACTGATGAAGGGCGTATGCTTCGGAATGAGAAAGCTGTTATCGGAAGCAACGAATATTCCTTTAACCAAGATGGTATCGCTACCTTGACCAAGGGAGTTGAATACGGTCGTGTGGTTATCCAACACGAAGACGAAGAAGGAAATCCTGTCAAAGATAATGACACCTTTATCGAACAGACAGCTGTTGATTCGCCATTTGACTATAATTTCAAAAAAGAAATCGAGAAAACGAACTTCTACCAGAAGAATAAAGACAAATACGAAATTGTATCCATTGATGGCGTAGCAGTCAATAAACAGCTAAAAGATACTTGGACTGAAGAGCACAATGTTGTCAGCAAAGCGCCTGCCGGTACACGTGTCATCAAGGTGGTCTATAAAGTCAACAAAGGCTCCTTCAAAGTTTACTACCGTCAAAAAGGAACCACTACTGAACTAGCGGAAGCGACAGTTGATAACAATGAAGGTCAAGAGTATGACGTTTCCTTTGTCAACACCTTCCATGCAAAAGACATTGCTGGCTACCGTCCAGTCAAAACCAGCCTGGAAGCAAGGATCCAGCATAAAGATGTGAATGAGGTCGTCTTTGAATACGAGCCAGTCGCTGATACAGCCAATCCAACGACACCGACTCCACCAGTCGCTCATCCAGAAGATAAAGAAACCGAGATTGGCAATCATGGACCACTTCCAAGCAAGGCTCAACTCGATTACCACAAGGAAGAATTGGCAGCCTTCATCCACTATGGAATGAACACTTATACCAATTCTGAATGGGGAAATGGGAAAGAAGACCCCCGGTACTTCAATCCAACCAACTTGGATACTGACCAGTGGATTCGCACTCTGAAGGAAACGGGCTTCAAACGAACCATTATGGTTGTTAAACACCACGACGGATTCGTTGCTTACCCATCTAAGTACACCAACCATACCGTAGCTGCTAGTCCATGGAAAGATGGAAAGGGTGACCTTCTCGAAGAAGTTTCCAAGTCTGCTAGCAAGTATGACATGAATATGGGTGTTTACCTATCACCATGGGATGCCAACCATCCTAAATACCATGTCGCAACCGAAAAAGAATACAACCAATACTATCTCAACCAGCTGAAAGAAATCCTTGGTAATCCGAAATACGGTAACAAAGGGAAATTTATCGAAGTTTGGATGGACGGTGCACGTGGTAGCGGTGCCCAAAAAGTAACCTATACCTTTGATGAATGGTTCAAATACATCAAAGAAGCCGAAGGAGATATCGCTATCTTCTCTGCTCAACCAACAAGCGTTCGCTGGATCGGAAATGAACGGGGAATCGCAGGCGACCCTGTATGGCATAAAGTTAAAAGAGCCAACATCACAGATGATGTAAAAAATGAATACCTCAACCATGGTGACCCAGATGGCGATATGTACTCTGTAGGGGAAGCTGATGTTTCGATCCGTTCAGGCTGGTTCTATCATGACAATCAACAACCGAAATCACTCAAAGAGTTGATGGACATCTACTTCAAGTCTGTTGGTCGTGGAACCCCACTCCTTCTCAATATTCCACCAAATAAAGAAGGAAAATTCGCAGATGCAGATGTGGCTCGCTTGAAGGAATTCAAGGCAACCCTAGACCAAATGTATGCGACTGACTTTGCCAAAGGCGCGACTGTAACAGCAAGTTCTACTCGTCAAAACCACCTTTACAAGGAAAGCCACCTCACAGACGGTAAAGATGACACCAGCTGGGCGCTCTCAAATGATGCCACAACTGGAAGCTTTACAGTCGATTTGGGGCAAAAGAGACGCTTTGACGTCGTTGAACTCAAGGAAGATATCGCCAAAGGTCAACGTATCTCTGGTTTCAAGATTGAAGTTGAAATCAACGGACGTTGGGTGACATACGGCGAAGGTTCGACCGTTGGTTACCGTCGCTTGGTTCAAGGCAAGCCTGTAGAAGCACAAAAAATCCGTGTAACCATCACTGGTGCTCAAGCAACTCCAATCTTGACCAACTTCTCAGTCTACAAGACACCAAGCAGCATTGAAAAGACTGATGGCTACCCTCTTGGACTTGAATACCACTCAAACACAACAGCAGATACAGCCGGAACAACTTGGTACAATGAATCTGAAGGTGTTCGTGGCACTTCTATGTGGACCAATCAAAAAGATGCCAAAGTAAGCTATACCTTTACAGGAACCAAGGCCTATGTCGTCTCTACAGTCGATCCAGGTCATGGAGAAATGTCCGTCTACGTTGATGGTCAAAAGGTTGCAGATGTGCAAACTAAGAACGCTAGCCGTAAACGTAGCCAAAAAGTCTTTGAGACAGGCGATTTAGCACCAGGCCAACATACCATTACCCTTGTTAATAAAACAGGTGAACCAATTGCTACAGAAGGAATCTACACCCTAAACAATGATAGTAAAGGGATGTTTGAACTCGAGTCTACCAACTACGAAGTCGAAAAAGGAAAACCAGTCACTGTTAAGATTAAACGTGTTGGTGGAAGCAAGGGGACTGCTACTGTGCGCTTCATCACAGAACCTGGAACTGGGGTTCACGGTAAAGTTTACCAAGATACAACTCAAGATGTGACCTTTAAAGATGGAGAAACAGAAAAGACTGTTACCATCCCAACGATTGACTTTACAGAACAGGCTGACTCTGTCTTTGACTTCAAAGCCAAGCTCACTTCTGTCACTGATGGTGCCCTGCTCGGTTTCGCTACAGATGCAACCATCCAAGTGATGAAAGCTGAATTGCTGATCAAGGACCAAACAAGTTATGATGACCAAGCTAGTCAGTTGGATTACAGTCCTGGCTGGCACCATGAAACCAATTCGGCAGACAAGTACCAAAAAACGGAGTCTTGGGCTTCCTTTGGTCGCTTAACTGATGAGCAAAAGAAAAAGACAACTGTCACAGCCTACTTCTACGGTACCGGACTTGATATCAAGGGCTATGTTGATCCAAATCATGGTATCTACAAAGTCTTCCTAGACGGCAAAGAAGTTCCTTACCAAGATGGCATGGGAAATGCTTCAACTATTGACGGTAAGAAATACTTTAGCGGTCGTGCAGCCCAACGACAAGGCAATCAAACTCTGGTTAGCCTAAAAGGTCTGGACGAAAACTTGCACGCAGTCACCCTTCAACTAGATCCTGATAAAAACGATTTGTCTCGAAATATCGGTATTCAGGTAGACCAATTTATCACTCGTGGCGAAGGCAGTGAACTCTACAGCAAAGCAGATATCATCCAGTCTATCTCTAAATGGAAAGATGATCTGTCCAACTTTGATCCAGCAGGCTTGAAAAATACGGCTACTGCACGCCAAGCTTTCCAAGCAAATCTAGAAAAATTGAGAAACCAACTCAGTGCTGATGCAGTGGATGTTCAGGATGTCATGTTGACAGTCAGTGCCCTACAAGATATCCTATCCAAGGATGAGAACTATCAAAGAGGCCAAGAGGAGCCTAGTCCAGAGCAACCGGAACAGCCAGAAGAACCTGAGAAACCTGAGAAACCTGACCAGCCTGAAAAGCCAGCCGAACCAAAACAACCGGAAATTGAGTACGATAAGGCTATGGACAGCTTGACGAAAGCTATCGAGAAAAAAGTCGCTGAGCTTGGATCCAACAAGGAAGCTAAGAAGAAATTATTAGAAATTGCTGACCAAGCCATTGCTGCCATCCAAGAAGCTAAAACTCAGGAAGCAGTCAATAAAGCGCTAGAAACTGCTCTCGAACAAATCAACAAACTCGAAGCAGCTCAACCTGAGAATCCAGTTCAACCTGAAAAACCGGCTCAGCCTGAAAAGCCAGCTCAACCAAAACAACCGGAAATTGAGTACGATAAGGCTATGGACAGCTTGACGAAAGCTATCGAGAAAAAAGTCGCTGAACTTGGATCCAACAATGAAGTTAAGAAGCAATTGTTAGCAATTGCTGACCAAGCCATTGCTGAAATCCAAGAAGCTAAAACTCAGGAAGCAGTCAATAAAGCGCTAGAAACTGCTCTCGAACAAATCAACAAACTCGAAGCGGCTCAGCCTGAGAAACCTGCTCAACCGGAAAAACCAGTTCAGCCTAAAAATCCGACTCAACCTGAGAATCCAGTTCAACCTGAGAAACCGGCTCAGCCTGAGAAACCGGCTCAGCCTGAAAAGCCAGCGCAACCGGAAAAACCTGCTCAACCTGAGAATCCTGCTCAACCGGAAAAACCTGCTCAGCCTGAAAATCCGACTCAACCGGAAACTCCAGCGCAACCTGAGAAACCAATTACTTCTTCAAGTCCTGAGGAAGGGGTTAAAGACCTTGTCTTTACACTTCCAAGCTTGGAAATCGTCAATAAGGTCGTACCATTCAAGACTATTCGTCGCGAAAACCCACAATTAGACAAAGGAAAAGAGCAAGTTCTATCAGAAGGAAAAGACGGTCTCTTAGTCGAGTATGTTGAAGTAGACGGTGACAATCGCAAGGTTGTCAAAACGGAAGCAACTCCAGCTCAAGATCGAGTGATTGAGGTAGGTAGCAAACAAAGCTCAGTTGGAACAGAAGCGCCACCAGTTGTGACTCTTCCTGAGTATGTTCTACCAAGAGAGACTGAAAAACCTGCGCCAGCCGTAACAGATAATTCATCATCAAAAGATGAAAAAGCTCCTGTTACAGCTACAATCAAAGAAGATAAGGAAAGACTACTCCCTGCAACTGGGGAACAAGAAGCAACTGCCTTCCTCTTCTTGGCAGCCATTACTTCTATCTTGTCTCTCCTCATTTTCCAAAAGAATTTCAAAGACTAATAACCCTCTTTGATTGATTCTTTCTAATGACTCAGTTCCCCCGTTGAGAAGACCATTTGGTCTTCTCTTTTTCTATCTGTAAAATTAAAAAACATCCACAAATTAAACAGCACCCCAAAAGTCAGACAGAAAAAATCTAACTTTTGGGGTGCTGTTCACTTATTTTAATCCGTTAGTTCCACACAGAAAGCATCCCATGGAGCCAAGGTTTGTTTTTCAACTGCTTCTTTAGCAGTAGTGTTTTCAATCAAGATTGACTTAACTCTTCCTTCTACTGAAAAGTTTTGTTTTTCATTGGACAAGTTAGCCACAACTAGGAAGCGGCGCTCACCGTCCTTACGGATATAAGCAAAAACCTTATCAACCGTATCAAGCAATTCAAAATCAGCTCGAATCAGCCAGCTGTTCTCCTTACGAATTTGAACGAGTTTTTGGTAGGTATAAAAAATAGAATCTGGATTTGCCAGCGCTTCCTGAACGTTGATTTCTTCATAGTTTGGATTAACTGCCAACCAAGGTTGACCTGTTGAGAAGCCAGCGTTGTTACTCTCATCCCATTGCATTGGGGTACGGGCATTATCACGACCAATGACACGGATGCTGTCCATGATTTCTTCAATCGGAACGCCTTTTTCAAGAGCCTCACGCGCATAGTTGAGGGATTCAATATCTTCTACTTGGTCCAGTGTTTCAAATGGATAGTTGGTCATCCCAATCTCCTCACCTTGGTAGATATAGGGAGTCCCTCTCATAAGATGAAGCAAGATTGCAAAGGCTTTGGCAGATTTTTCACGGTATTCTTGGTCATTTCCCCAGATTGAGACGATGCGAGGAAGGTCATGATTGTTCCAAAAGAGGGAATTCCAGCCGTCCTCAACTCCTAACTCTGTCTGCCATTTGTTAAAAATCTCTTTTAACTTTCCTACATTTAACTCTTTTTGGTAGTGCCACTTAGGTTGCCCTTCCTGATACTGAAGACAGATGTGCTCAAACTGGAAGACCATAGACAATTCTTGTCCCTTTGGATCCGAGTAGAGTTTAGCAATCTCTGGCGTTGCCCCCCATGTTTCCCCTACTGTCAAGAGATTCTTATCTCCAAAAGTCGCCTGATTCATTTCCTTGAGATAGGGATGCAGCATAGGACCGTTATTGACTACTTTCTCATCAGGAATCTTGCCAATCATGTCAATAACATCCATACGGAAACCACCAATGCCTTTATCAATCCAGAAGTTCATCATCTCGTAAATTTTCTGGCGCAGTTTTTCATTCTCCCAGTTGAGATCGGGCTGTTTCTTACTAAAAAAGTGGAGATAGTATTGACCTGACTTTTCATCGTATTCCCAAGCAGACCCACTAAAGATAGACTCCAAATCATTGGGCTCATCTCGCCAGATATAGTAGTCTCGTTCGGGGCTGTCAGAATTTTCACATGCCTCGACAAACCAGGCGTGTTCATCCGAGGTATGATTGACCACCAAGTCCATGATAATTCGAATGTCACGCTTCTTAGCTTCTGCGATGAGTTGGTCCATGTCCTCCATAGTCCCGAAAATAGCTGCAATTGCTTGATAATCAGCAATATCGTAACCATTATCATCCATCGGACTGTCATAAACAGGAGAAAGCCAAATAGCTGTAATCCCTAACTTAGCTAGATAGTCCAACTTACTAGTAATTCCTGGCAAATCACCAATTCCATCTCCGTTGCTGTCCATAAAACTCTTGGGATAGACTTGATAGACTACGGCATTATGCCACCATTTTTCTTGCATCTTCTTACCTCATTATTTTAATAATCTATAGTCTATGATAGCCCTTTTTAAAACTTTGTGCAAGCGTTTGCCTAATCTTTTTAATTTCTTTTTTGACTCCGTAGTTTCCTATCTTCCAATTTTTTATTATAATAGAGGTCAGAGGTAAAAAAATGAAAAAACAAGCTTTTAGTTCTGAACAATATTTGAATCTACAGCGCGACCATATCTTGGAGCGCATTAACCAATTTGACGGCAAGCTCTATTTGGAGTTTGGTGGCAAAATGTTAGAAGATTTCCACGCTGCTCGAGTCCTTCCTGGTTATGAGCCTGACAATAAAATCAAGCTCTTGCAAGAATTGAAAGAGCAGGTTGAAGTTGTGATTGCCATTAACGCAAGCAACATCGAGCATTCTAAATCGCGTGGCGACCTAGGCATTTCTTATGACCAAGAAGTTCTTCGTTTGATTGACAAATTCAATGAGCTGGGAATTTTTGTTGGCTCAGTTGTCATCACACAGTACGCTGGACAACCTGCTGCAGATGCCTTCCGCAACCAGTTAGATAAAAACGGGATTGATTCCTATCTTCATTATCCAATCAAAGGATATCCGACGGATATGGATCACATTATTTCTCCCGAAGGTATGGGGAAAAACGACTACATCAAAACGAGTCGCAACTTGATTGTCGTAACGGCTCCTGGACCTGGTTCTGGAAAATTGGCCACTTGTATGTCCAATATGTACCATGACCAACTCAATGGCATCAAGTCTGGTTACGCTAAGTTTGAAACCTTCCCAGTCTGGAACCTGCCCCTTCATCATCCGGTCAACTTGGCCTACGAGGCTGCAACCGCGGACCTTGATGATGTCAATATGATTGACCCCTTCCATCTCCAAACCTACGGAGAAACCACTGTCAATTACAACCGTGATATTGAAATCTTCCCAGTACTCAAACGTATGTTGGAACGTATCCTAGGTGAATCTCCATACGCTTCACCAACAGACATGGGTGTCAACATGGTTGGCTTCGCTATTACAGATAATGAGGCTGCTATCGAAGCTTCTAAACAAGAAATCATCCGTCGCTACTATCAAACTGTTCTTGACTTTAAGGCTGAAAAAGTCGGCGAAACTGCTGTCAAGAAGATTGAACTTCTCATGAACGACCTCGGTATCACACCTGCAGACCGTAAGGTTGCTGTCGTAGCACGCCAAAAAGCAGAAGAAACTGGTGGCCCTGCCCTAGCCCTTGAATTACCAAATGGGGGAATTGTCACTGGTAAAAACTCAGAACTCTTTGGTCCTACAGCTGCTGCCTTGATCAATGCCATCAAAAAATCAGCTAACATCGCTAAGGAAGTGAAATTAATCGAGCCTGAAGTCGTCAAACCAATTCAAGGCCTCAAGATTAACCATCTAGGCAGTCGCAATCCTCGCCTCCACTCAAATGAAATTTTGATTGCACTTGCCATCACAGCTATGGAAAATCCAGATGCTGCGCGTGCCATGGAGGAACTTGGCAATCTCAAAGGAAGTGAAGCCCACTCAACCATCATCTTGACCGATGAAGACAAGAATGTCCTACGAAAATTGGGTATCAATGTAACCTTTGACCCATACTACCAATACGATCGCTTGTATCGGAAATAAAAACTCAAACCTCTCCTTCATCGGAGAGGTTTTCTCTCTATCTCAACAGCACCCTTTATGATATAATGAAAGAAGAAAACTGAAAGGATTTACCATGTCAAAAGAAGTTATTGTTGAAAGTTTTGAACTTGACCACACCATTGTTAAAGCACCCTATGTTCGCTTGATTGGGGAAGAAACAGGACCAAAAGGAGACATCATCTCCAATTATGATATTCGCTTGGTACAGCCAAATGAGGACTCTATCCCTACCGCTGGCCTTCACACCATTGAGCACCTCTTAGCCAAACTCATCCGTACCCGCATTGACGGTATGATTGACTGTTCACCATTTGGCTGCCGTACTGGTTTCCATATGATTATGTGGGGACGTCACACTAGCGCTGAGATTGCAGCTGTTATCAAGGATTCGCTCAAGGAAATTGCTGAAACCACTACTTGGGAAGATGTCCCTGGAACAACCATCGAATCTTGCGGAAACTACAAGGACCACAGCCTCTTTTCTGCTAAAGAATGGGCGAAACTCATCTTGGAACAAGGAATCTCAGATGATGCCTTTGAACGCCATGTCATCTAAACACAAAAAGGAACCAGCTTTTTAGCTAGTTCCTTCTTTTTTTATTCTCAAAATCTTGAGTTAGGCTTTTTCACGAATGACCAAAACGCCATCTTCCATATCTGCTTCCAGATGTTTAACATCTAGATGATCCAAGTGGAAATCTGTTACCTTATCACGAATTTGTTGTTCAACCACACGACGGAGAGGACGAACACCCATGACTTCGTCATAGCCTTCTTCTGTGATAAAGTCCTTAGCTGCTTGGCTGACTTCCAAATCAATGTCTTTCTTAGCCAAGGTTTGGTTGACTTCCGCCAACATCAAGTCCACAATCTTAGAAAGGTCTTCCTTATTCAAGTGTGAGAACTCGATAACTGCGTTAAAGCGGTTAAGGAACTCTGGACGGAAGAATGGTTTCAAACGATCCATCAACTCTGGTTTATCCGCATCTTCAGTCAAGTTAGCTTCATAGCCAAATCCAGCATTTGATGTCGCGATAATGACCGTGTTCTTGAAGTTCACTGTATTTCCTTGACCATCAGTCAGACGACCGTCATCCAATACTTGGAGGAGAAGGGTGATTACTTGAGGATCAGCCTTTTCAATTTCATCCAAGAGAATGATAGAGTATGGATTGCGACGAACACGTTCTGTCAAGGTATTGCTATTGTCATCATAACCCACATAACCTGCTGTTGTACCGATCAATTTAGATACGGCTGTGCGGTCACTGTATTCAGACATATCCAAGCGGATAATCGCATCCTTGGTTCCAAACATATCCAGCGCCAATTGCTTAGCAAGCTCCGTCTTACCAACCCCAGTTGGACCTACAAAGAGGAAGCTACCGATTGGGCGATTGCCTTCATCAAATCCTGCACGGTTACGACGGATAGCACGAGCTACTGCTTCAACTGCCTTATCTTGACCGATAACCTTGTGTTCCAAGCGATGAGCCATATCTTTCAAACGTTCGATGTCTGACGCTCCCATTTGTGACACTGGAATACCTGTCATTCGTTCCACAGATTCAGCCACATCGTTGATGCTTGCAGTCACTTTCATGTCTTCTGTGTGGTTTTCGACTTTTTTCTCTAATTCTGCAATACGTGTTTTAGCATTGAGAGCTGCTTCAAAGTCTTCTGCCTCAACTGCTTTTTCTTGCTTGTCTTTTTCTGCCTCAATTTCACGTTCAACAGCATGAACATCTGTTACAGGATGTTGAGCTGCCAAGTGAGCCGCCGTTACATCGACAAGGTCGATAGCCTTATCAGGCAAGCTGCGTTGAGGAATGTATTGGATCGAATAATCCACTGCTGCTTTCAAGACTTCATCTGGCAAGATGACATTGTGGTGTTGTTGATAAAGATCACGAATTCCTTGAAGGATTTTAAAGGTATCCTCTGCTGAAGGAGCATTGACCTTGACTTCGTTGAAACGACGAGCAAGAGCCGCATTCTTCAAAATCGTGTTACGGTATTCGTCCTGAGTTGTTGCCCCAATAACGGTCAACTCACCACGGGAGAGAGCTGGCTTGAGAATGTCCGCAAGACCTTTAGATCCACTGTCTCCACCGATTGAGCCAGCGCCAAGGATTTGATGAATTTCATCAAAGAAGAGGATAATATTTCCTGCTTCTTTCACCTCGTTGACCAGGTTCTGAACGTTTTCTTCAAAGCTACCACGGTATTGAGTACCAGCTTCAAGACCTGAGATATCAATAGAAATAATTTCCTTGTTCTTGATGGCAGCCGGAACATCTCCATTCACAATCGCTTGTGCTAGACCTTCGACAACGGCTGTCTTACCAACACCTGCATCTCCGACTAGAACAGGATTATTTTTCGTACGACGTGAGAGGATTTCAGATGTTTCTTGAATTTCCTTGTTTCGTCCGATAACAGGATCCAACTTGCCCTCACGAGCCTCCGCTGTCAAGTTACGACCTAGTTTAGCAAGGACACCGTCTTGTTTCATACCTGAAGCGTGTTGTTGCATTTGCGCATCAGATTCTGCATTTCCTGGCAATTGACCAGTTGCACGATACTGAGCAAATTCCTCAGGTGTCACTTCACGTCCATTAATCAAGTAGCGACGGTTTTCAGAACTGTATCCTCGCATACCACCCATCAATTGGTTAAATAAATCATCCATGTTGTTAAAGTTATTAAAGTTGTTGTTCATATTCTTTACCTCGTTTATTCTTAATTATATGCGATCTCTGATATTGACTATCTTTGACCTTTGTTTTAAAAATTTTAGACTAGCTAACTAGCTACCCTACGTATAATTTCTGGTTTTTCTTTCTTAAATAAGCCTTTTATCATCTTCTTTTCAAAATCTGTTAGATTTAACATAGGCCTCACCCCTTTCTAGGGTATCTATCGTACATTTTCAAGAAATAGAATCATTGAAAATGAAGTTTTCTAAGGAATTCATTTTCCTTATGTTCCTACTATATCACATTGGTCAGTAAAAGTCAATAGTTTTTTGACCAAATTTGACTATTTTTTTAAAAATTTTTTTAAAGTACAAAAAAAGCCCCTAGAAAACGAATTTTCTAGAGACTTTCTCTATCAAGTTTAAGAGAGAAGTAGAATTCTCACTGACCAAGTTTCATGTTTCTTCTACAAAAGCCTAAGCTTTACGTTTTACGAAGAATACCAATCCACTCAATGCCAATACTACAAATCCAATTGCTGAGAAGATAGATGTTGCTTCACCTGTGTTTGGAAGTTCAGCTTTACCTTTAGTCTCCGGAGCTGGAGGTGTTGGTTTTGGTTCCTCTTTTTGTCCTGGAACATTTGGTTTTGCTCCTGGTTCATTTGGATCTGGTGTTGGATTTGGATTTGGTGCCGGGTTTGGATCCGGTGTTGGGTTTGGATTTGGTGCTGGGTTTGGATTTGGTGCTGGATCTGGCGTTGGTGCTGGATCCGGTGTTGGGTTTGGAACAGTGTA
>NZ_LAYF01000009.1:0-5243 GCF_001588645.1 Streptococcus oralis
GCTAAGCGACTTCCATATCTCACAGGGGGCAACCCCCAACTACTTCCGGCGTTCTAGGGCTTAACTACTGTGTTCGGCATGGGTACAGGTGTATCTCCTAGGCTATCGTCACTTAACTCTGAGTAATACCTACTCAAAATTGAATATCTATCAAATACCAAGAAAACCTTCGCTTTCGTATTCTCAGTTACTTTGGATAAGTCCTCGAGCTATTAGTATTAGTCCGCTACATGTGTCGCCACACTTCCACTTCTAACCTATCTACCTGATCATCTCTCAGGGCTCTTACTGATATAAAATCATGGGAAATCTCATCTTGAGGTGGGTTTCACACTTAGATGCTTTCAGCGTTTATCCCTTCCCTACATAGCTACCCAGCGATGCCTTTGGCAAGACAACTGGTACACCAGCGGTAAGTCCACTCTGGTCCTCTCGTACTAGGAGCAGATCCTCTCAAATTTCCTACGCCCGCGACGGATAGGGACCGAACTGTCTCACGACGTTCTGAACCCAGCTCGCGTGCCGCTTTAATGGGCGAACAGCCCAACCCTTGGGACCGACTACAGCCCCAGGATGCGACGAGCCGACATCGAGGTGCCAAACCTCCCCGTCGATGTGAACTCTTGGGGGAGATAAGCCTGTTATCCCCAGGGTAGCTTTTATCCGTTGAGCGATGGCCCTTCCATACGGAACCACCGGATCACTAAGCCCGACTTTCGTCCCTGCTCGAGTTGTAGCTCTCGCAGTCAAGCTCCCTTATACCTTTACACTCTGCGAATGATTTCCAACCATTCTGAGGGAACCTTTGGGCGCCTCCGTTACCTTTTAGGAGGCGACCGCCCCAGTCAAACTGCCCGTCAGACACTGTCTCCGATAGGGATAACCTATCCGGGTTAGAGTGGCCATAACACAAGGGTAGTATCCCAACAACGTCTCCTTCGAAACTGGCGTCCCGATCTCATAGACTCCTACCTATCCTGTACATGTGGTACAGACACTCAATATCAAACTGCAGTAAAGCTCCATGGGGTCTTTCCGTCCTGTCGCGGGTAACCTGCATCTTCACAGGTACTAAAATTTCACCGAGTCTCTCGTTGAGACAGTGCCCAAATCATTACGCCTTTCGTGCGGGTCGGAACTTACCCGACAAGGAATTTCGCTACCTTAGGACCGTTATAGTTACGGCCGCCGTTTACTGGGGCTTCAATTCATACCTTCGGATTACTCCTAAGCACTCCTCTTAACCTTCCAGCACCGGGCAGGCGTCACCCCCTATACATCATCTTACGATTTAGCAGAGAGCTGTGTTTTTGATAAACAGTTGCTTGGGCCTATTCACTGCGGCTGACCTAAAGTCAGCACCCCTTCTCCCGAAGTTACGGGGTCATTTTGCCGAGTTCCTTAACGAGAGTTCTCTCGCTCACCTGAGGCTACTCGCCTCGACTACCTGTGTCGGTTTGCGGTACGGGTAGAGTATGTTTAAACGCTAGAAGCTTTTCTTGGCAGTGTGACGTCACTAACTTCGCTACTAAACTTCGCTCCCCATCACAGCTCAATGTTATAGATATAAGCATTTGACTCATATCACACCTCACTGCTTAGACAGACTCTTCCATTCGTCTGCTTTAGTTAGCCTACTGCGTCCCTCCATCACTACATACTCTAGTACAGGAATATCAACCTGTTGTCCATCGGATACACCTTTCGGTCTCTCCTTAGGTCCCGACTAACCCAGGGCGGACGAGCCTTCCCCTGGAAACCTTAGTCTTACGGTGGACAGGATTCTCACCTGTCTTTCGCTACTCATACCGGCATTCTCACTTCTATGCGTTCCAGCACTCCTCACGGTATACCTTCTTCACACATAGAACGCTCTCCTACCATACCTATAAAGGTATCCACAGCTTCGGTAAATTGTTTTAGCCCCGGTACATTTTCGGCGCAGGGTCACTCGACTAGTGAGCTATTACGCACTCTTTGAATGAATAGCTGCTTCTAAGCTAACATCCTAGTTGTCTGTGCAACCCCACATCCTTTTCCACTTAACAATTATTTTGGGACCTTAGCTGGTGGTCTGGGCTGTTTCCCTTTCGACTACGGATCTTAGCACTCGCAGTCTGACTGCCGACCATAATTCATTGGCATTCGGAGTTTATCTGAGATTGGTAATCCGGGATGGACCCCTCACCCAAACAGTGCTCTACCTCCAAGAATCTTTATGTCGACGCTAGCCCTAAAGCTATTTCGGAGAGAACCAGCTATCTCCAAGTTCGTTTGGAATTTCTCCGCTACCCACAAGTCATCCAAGCACTTTTCAACGTGCCCTGGTTCGGTCCTCCAGTGCGTCTTACCGCACCTTCAACCTGCTCATGGGTAGGTCACATGGTTTCGGGTCTACGACATGATACTAAGGCGCCCTATTCAGACTCGGTTTCCCTGCGGCTCCGTCTCTTCAACTTAACCTCGCATCATATCGTAACTCGCCGGTTCATTCTACAAAAGGCACGCTCTCACCCATTAACGGGCTCGAACTTGTTGTAGGCACACGGTTTCAGGTTCTATTTCACTCCCCTCCCGGGGTGCTTTTCACCTTTCCCTCACGGTACTGGTTCACTATCGGTCACTAGGGAGTATTTAGGGTTGGGAGATGGTCCTCCCAGATTCCGACGGGATTTCACGTGTCCCGCCGTACTCAGGATACTGCTAGGTACAAAGACTATTTTAAATACGAGGCTGTTACTCTCTTTGGCTGATCTTCCCAAATCATTCTTCTATAATCTTTGAGTCCACATTGCAGTCCTACAACCCCGAAGAGTAAACTCTTCGGTTTGCCCTCCTGCCGTTTCGCTCGCCGCTACTAAGGCAATCGCTTTTGCTTTCTCTTCCTGCAGCTACTTAGATGTTTCAGTTCACTGCGTCTTCCTCCTCACATCCTTAACAGATGCGGGTAACAGGTAGTACCTGTTGGGTTCCCCCATTCGGAAATCCCTGGATCATCGCTTACTTACAGCTACCCAAGGCATATCGTCGTTTGTCACGTCCTTCTTCGGCTCCTAGTGCCAAGGCATCCACCGTGCGCCCTTATTAACTTAACCTTATTTTTTGACCTTTCAGTCATAAACTCTTTTAATACTACAGCGTTTCGGTTTATTTTCTTGTTACTATTTGATATAGATATTCAATTTTCAATGTGCATTACTTGGTGATCTCTCACCAATGGAGCCTAGCGGGATCGAACCGCTGACCTCCTGCGTGCAAAGCAGGCGCTCTCCCAGCTGAGCTAAGGCCCCACAAGACCTCTCAAGACTAAACAAGACCAATGTGCAGTTCCTTATCCTTAGAAAGGAGGTGATCCAGCCGCACCTTCCGATACGGCTACCTTGTTACGACTTCACCCCAATCATCTATCCCACCTTAGGCGGCTGGCTCCTAAAAGGTTACCTCACCGACTTCGGGTGTTACAAACTCTCGTGGTGTGACGGGCGGTGTGTACAAGGCCCGGGAACGTATTCACCGCGGCGTGCTGATCCGCGATTACTAGCGATTCCGACTTCATGTAGGCGAGTTGCAGCCTACAATCCGAACTGAGACTGGCTTTAAGAGATTAGCTTGCCGTCACCGGCTTGCGACTCGTTGTACCAGCCATTGTAGCACGTGTGTAGCCCAGGTCATAAGGGGCATGATGATTTGACGTCATCCCCACCTTCCTCCGGTTTATTACCGGCAGTCTCGCTAGAGTGCCCAACTGAATGATGGCAACTAACAATAGGGGTTGCGCTCGTTGCGGGACTTAACCCAACATCTCACGACACGAGCTGACGACAACCATGCACCACCTGTCACCTCTGTCCCGAAGGAAAACTCTATCTCTAGAGCGGTCAGAGGGATGTCAAGACCTGGTAAGGTTCTTCGCGTTGCTTCGAATTAAACCACATGCTCCACCGCTTGTGCGGGCCCCCGTCAATTCCTTTGAGTTTCAACCTTGCGGTCGTACTCCCCAGGCGGAGTGCTTAATGCGTTAGCTGCGGCACTAAACCCCGGAAAGGGTCTAACACCTAGCACTCATCGTTTACGGCGTGGACTACCAGGGTATCTAATCCTGTTTGCTCCCCACGCTTTCGAGCCTCAGCGTCAGTTACAAGCCAGAGAGCCGCTTTCGCCACCGGTGTTCCTCCATATATCTACGCATTTCACCGCTACACATGGAATTCCACTCTCCCCTCTTGCACTCAAGTTAAACAGTTTCCAAAGCGTACTATGGTTAAGCCACAGCCTTTAACTTCAGACTTATCTAACCGCCTGCGCTCGCTTTACGCCCAATAAATCCGGACAACGCTCGGGACCTACGTATTACCGCGGCTGCTGGCACGTAGTTAGCCGTCCCTTTCTGGTAAGATACCGTCACAGTGTGAACTTTCCACTCTCACACTCGTTCTTCTCTTACAACAGAGCTTTACGATCCGAAAACCTTCTTCACTCACGCGGCGTTGCTCGGTCAGACTTCCGTCCATTGCCGAAGATTCCCTACTGCTGCCTCCCGTAGGAGTCTGGGCCGTGTCTCAGTCCCAGTGTGGCCGATCACCCTCTCAGGTCGGCTATGTATCGTTGCCTTGGTGAGCCGTTACCTCACCAACTAGCTAATACAACGCAGGTCCATCTGGTAGTGATGCAATTGCACCTTTTAAGCAAATGTCATGCAACATCTACTCTTATGCGGTATTAGCTATCGTTTCCAATAGTTATCCCCCGCTACCAGGCAGGTTACCTACGCGTTACTCACCCGTTCGCAACTCATCCAAGAAGAGCAAGCTCCTCTCTTCAGCGTTCTACTTGCATGTATTAGGCACGCCGCCAGCGTTCGTCCTGAGCCAGGATCAAACTCTCATTAAAAGTTTGAGTTCTCACTCATTTCTGTCACTGACAGATTTATTGTTTTTTTCATTGTTCAGTACTATAACCTCAGTTATAGTGCCCTGCACATTGGTTCGTCTTGTTCAGTTTTCAAAGGTCTTTGTCACTCAATCTCTCTCAAGCGACAACTATATTAGTATATCACAGCTACCTGTCTCTGTCAACAGATTTTTTAAACTTTTTTCAAGTTTTTTTAACCGCAATACACCATAGTCCGTACGGGATTCGAACCCGTGTTACCGCCGTGAAAAGGCGGTGTCTTAACCCCTTGACCAACGGACCTTGAGCTTTTCAACTCTTTCTATTATACCTACTTTTTTACCTTTGTCAAG